>CAMWQE010000009.1 GCA_947176335.1 uncultured Porphyromonadaceae bacterium
CCCGACTTTTCGCCCTCGCCTCGCGGCCTCCCCGCTCCCCCTAAGAGACCCCCGAACACCTGGCGTGACCGCCGCGCCGAAGGCGTCCACCCGCTTGCCAAATTTATTCTCCTGAAGCTCGGGGCATACGATATTGCGCCCGGATTCGGACTCTATACCGACATGAACGCAATCCGGGCTGATGAGGACCTTGACAATTTGCATTCGCTGTACGTTGACCAGTGGGATTGGGAGCGTACCATAAACGAAAGTGACCGTAATCTGGAGTTTCTTAAGGACACCGTCCGTAAAATTTACAAAGCGGTCCGGGAGACGGAGTTGACGGTTTACCGTCATTTTCCACATATCACGCCGCGCCTGCCTGAGGAGATAACCTTTGTGCATGCCGAGGAACTGCTGCAGAAGTACCCCGGTATGAGTGCTACAGAGCGTGAAAGTGCTGCGGCGCGGGAGCACGGCGCTATATTTATTATAGGTATAGGAGCTCCGTTGAGCAACGGGGAGCCGCATGACGGCAGGGCTCCGGACTATGATGACTGGATTACCCCCAATTCAGATGGCTACAATGGGCTTAACGGGGATATAGTGCTATATGACAAGGTGCTTGACAGATGCTTCGAGCTTTCTTCCATGGGCATAAGGGTTAGCCCGGAATCGCTTGAGCGCCAGCTTGAGATTCGCGGTTGCACTGACAGGAAGAACCTGTCTTTCCACAAGGCGTTGCTCGCCGGCGAGTTACCGTACTCTATCGGTGGAGGCATAGGGCAGAGCCGCCTGTGCATGTTCCTGCTCCAGAAAGCGCATATAGGTGAGGTGCAGGCAAGCATCTGGCCTGAAGAGCAGATAGAGGCGTGCAAGGCAGCAGGCATCGAGTTGCTATAAATTTACATGACATAAAAAATGCGGGGACACATCCAGCCGATGCTATCCCCGCATATTTATATGGCTGATTTGATTATTCTGTTATGTAGTTGTAAGCCTTGAAGTTGGTGACTTTGCTCTTGAAGTTGCCGGCTTTCTCAAGCGGGAACATGAGAGTACGCAGGTAGTACATCTTGTTTTTGCCTTCGTTGTGCCACTGTGTCTGCTTGTCCAGACTTTCATATTTCTTGCCGTTTACCCATAGGTCAGTACCCTTATTGTCACCGGTGATTTTGATATGGAGTTTCTCACCCGGGTAGGGACGGAAATTGAAAGTGTTCAGATAGCCGTCGCGGGCAAATCCGAAGAGCCCTTTGAACGAGTCGCTCAGGTAGAATGTCGATTCCGGTGATGACAGCAGCACTGTGCCTTTCTCTTCGGGAACGGCATCAATATCGAATTCAACGGTGTAACCGTAACCAAGCTCCTTGATTGGAGTGGTCATGCCGGGTTTCATGTTTGAAGCTTCAAATACAAGCGAATTGGGTGCGCCTGTTTTGCCAAGGCGATTGATGCCGGGGGCTTCGGAGAGGATTTTTGATGCTGCGGCAAAATCATCGGAAGGCACGGGGACATTCACGCCGTCCCATAGTTTGACCGACATTGTTGCAATCGCATCCATAATGCGGTGGTGTACATCCTGTACGGATATACCGTTGCCGACATGGTCATTCCACACTGCGAAATATCCGCCTACCAAAGCGGGGTCTTTTTCATCGAACTGCACGTTGCCGACTCTTGCAGGTGTCCAGTTCTCGTAGAGCCATTTGGTGTTCAGGTAGTCGTGGTAGTAACCTGCATTCGGCACGATATACACCATGCCGTCAGGTATGCTGTTGAGCTTGAATCCGAGTTTCACCATCTCTTTCGGGTCAGCATAGCCGTTATACCACGCGTCAAGCATTACACCTTCGGTCTTGATAGGGGTTTCGCCAGGAGCAGTTGAGAGTGAGCCCCATACCCATGGCTTTTTACCGTAGCCTTCTATGAGGCGGATGTAGTGGTCCATGAACGAGCGGAATTTCTCGGTAGTCTCCTTTTTGTTTTCAAAGCCGGGGAAGTCTTTGCCGAATTCATCTGTGCCGATATGGACGTACTCGTTGACGAACACGGGATTGTCACCGCCAAGATATTCGGCGAAGAGGTTGTCAAGAAACGGGGTGAGCTCCTCGCTGAACAGATTGAGATGGTCCATGCCGAAATCCTTGCTGCCGAGGGCGGGATTGTATTTGCTGAACGCAAGCGCGTGTGCCGGTACATCGATTTCAGGAACGATATCCACGAAATCTTTTGCTGACGAAATCTGGAAATCGCGGAATTCCTGCTTGGTATAATATCCGTCACGCGCTGTGAGTCCGGGATATGTGTCGCTTTCGAGGCGGAAAGCTGAATAGGTTTTGTCCCAGTCGTTGGCGAAATAATATGGGAATCCGTTGTCGTTAAGATGGATGCGGAGGGAATTCATCTTATAATAGGAGAGGATTTTCACGAGGTCGCGCAGATATTCAATCGGGAAAAATTTTCTGCCTACATCCATTGACAGCCCACGCAAGCCATAATCGGGAAAATCGGTGATTTTGCCGCAGGGAAGTGAGCGGGAGTCGTTTTGCTCGGCAATCTGGAGGAGAGTGCGGGTCGCCCAGAACGCTCCGACAGGCTTGGTGGCGTTTACGATTACCTTGTCGGTAATATCGATAGTGTAGCCCTCATCTCCGAGTCTGGCATCTTTTTTAAGAGCGAAATGGAAGGCGCCTTTCTCCGCTTTTCCGTTTTTTACTTCCGGACGGATGCCGAACATGGCTGAATAGTCGTCGGCAAATGATTGTGCGACTTCGGCAAGCTCCTCGGATGCAATGGTTATCACCGGAGAAGTCGCTGGAGTGAACATGCCGCTACGTCCTGACCATTCGCGCAACTCAGGCACGACAAAAGGCTTTGGATTCATGGAAGATGCAGCAAAAGCCACCGCTGAGGTGAGCAGAATAACTGCGGATAAAATTAATTTTTTCATGTTATGGTTAGCTAAGAGTTTTTGCAAATTTAGCGACAAAGTGCGAGATTGTTTTTGTGTTGAATCAAAAAATTGCTACCTTTGCAGCGGGTAAGTCCTCCACGACCAGCTCCCCGGGAACTCCGTCAGGTCTTGATCGAAGCAGCGGTACCGGGTCGTAGCGGTGCGATGTAGGTAGCTTACCCTTTTTTCGTGCTCTTTCTTAAAGTTCCGCATCGGGAGTCGCATCAATGTTCCACAGCTCGTGGTCTTCCGGCACAGTGACGGTAAAATAGGGAGTCATAGGTATTGATCCGGGCTTGTCTTCCTTCTCCGTGCTTTCTGCATCTCCGGTCGTCGGTTCTCCGAAAATATATTTCCCGTTTTCATCAGCAATATCAGGAAAAGCCTGCGGCATAGCTTCGTCGAGCAGCTGCCCGACAGGTAGTTGGGTGCCTGATTTTACCCGGTAGTGGACGCACAATTCGTCAATGGCTCGTGTGAAGGCAACATAAAGTACATTCAGCTCGTCAAGGATAAGCTCATTGCACATGGTTTCGTACTGTGGTCCGAGCGGGGTGCCTGTAAGGTCTGCCCCGGGTTTAAGCGGCAGGACAGTGGGCAAAACACACTCAAGACCAAGGGTGTAGAGAGGCTGTGTGTGGAACCATGCAGGTGATTTGAAATCAAGTATTTCCCAGGTGCAGAAGGGTATGTGGACGCATTTGAATTCAAGGCCCTTCGACTTATGTATAGTCATTACCCTGATTGCATTAGGGTCCTCCGGTGCGGAGATGATTTGTCTTTTGCCGGTCTCTTCCCACCAGCGCAGGAAGCTCTGCAGGTCGTTGAGCCCGAAAACATTATAATCTGCAATCAGGTCGTGGAAGGCGCAGATGTAGGGGTTTTGCAGCTTTACAAGTTCCGGTGGAAGGGTGGCTATGATGTCCTCCACAAGGTCAACGAGTGTACTCCCTTTATATTCAACATCGTTGTCATTGCCTCCGTGCAGAGCCTCGATGAGGGCATGGTTTGGAGTGTTGCCGGAATGGAGCGCGATTTCAAAGCGCGCCATGAGCGACTTTGTTTCGCGGCGGCTCTTGTATTTGGAACCGGACTCGTCCTGAAACGGATATGCGATATTTTGCAGGGTGCTTATAATCATCCTCACCGCAGGGGAGTTGGACACCGGCATCAGGTCATCGGAAATGATGTTATATTTGTACTCGCCCCCGGTCTGATGCTCTATCAGGTGGGAAATCACCTTCTCTCCATCAGCCTTTTTACGGACAAGCACTGCGATGTCACTTGGCTTGTATCCTGCCGCAAGCTGGCGGTCAATGTCATCGGCAAGTTCGGGGAGCACTGCCTCATCGTAATCCGAAACCTTGTCAGCCTCTACCGGAGTGACTTCGATATATCCCCGATGGCTGAGATGCTTCGGCGAGATGTTCTGGCGCACATTGGCGTATATGTCCGCGAAACCTTTTTGCGCGGCGAGAGTGTCAAAAAGGGTGTTGTTGAATTCAATCACATCCCTGCTGCTGCGCCAGTTGGTATTGTTCTCCGGTTCCGAGCCGAAAACAATATTGTCGGTTATCTGGGTTGAGACCTGCTTGCCGAGTAGCGTAGGATCGGAATTTCGGAAGCGGTAGATGCATTGCTTTTCATCACCGATTATCAGTGAATCGGAGCCGTCTGCAACCCCGTTGCTCACAAGAGGGCGCAGGCAATCCCACTGGATGGTTGAGGTGTCCTGAAATTCATCTATAAGGTAATGGGTCAGTATCACTCCGAGGCGCTCATATATAAAAGGTGTGTCCTCGTTGCCGATGATGGTATGGAGGAGGCTGTTTGTGTCGGATAGCAGCAGGGCGTTGTTTTCCACACGATATTCTTCGATGTACGCGTAGATTTTTACCATAAGGGCGAGCATGAAGAAGTTGGTGCGGATTTTACTGAGGAGAGGCACAGTCCGTGATATTTTTTCAATGGCACGCGCGGCATCCATTATTTCATCGTCGGGCGCCGGATAACCGGGATTTGCCGCAAGAAATTTGGCAAAGCCCGCGCTGTACTTCGGCGCTCCGTTGGCAAGCAGGGTTGTCAATGGCTGCGAAGGCTTGAATTGCTGGCGGCTTCCTGCATCAAGAAGTTTTATCACATTGGAGTGTATGGGGTTTCCTTTGCAAGGAACAGAGTCAAGGGCTTGGAGCGCGGTAGCGCATAATGACGCTGCATCGCTTTTCATCTTCGATATATATCTTGCAATCGCGGTTGAAATCTGCTCTATGCGCCTTGCGTCCGAAAAATATTCTTTAAGAGCCTCGTAATTGTCTTCAAAGGTGTCGTTGCTTAACCCGGAAATATTTTGGAGTAGGGTTTTGTGCAGGTATGAGTCCTGGCTGAAAAGCATGACTCCCTCGTTGTTTCTTATGCTTTCGAGAAGGTAGTCGGTTATACTTGCTATGTATTTCCTTATCTCTTTGTCTTCGCTCCGGTTGAGCGACTCGAAGAAACGGTGCATCCCTTCCGCTATCGCTTCATCATTGTCAAGCTCCAGTTCATAGTCACCTGTCAGCTCTGCCTCCCTTGCAAAATTCCTGAGAATTGTCTGGAAGAAAGAGTCAATGGTGCTGATGTTGAAAAAGTTGAAATCAAACAGCAGGTTGTGCAGCGCTTTCTCAGCGGCAGTCTGCAACTGCTGCGGCGTGCAGCCGAATTCAGCAATCAGCCTTTTCTGGTACTGGGTCTGCTGCGATTTGGCAAGTGCCGACAGCTCCTGGACTATTCGCTCCTTCATCACCTCGGTTGCCTTGTTGGTGAAGGTGATGGCAAGTATGCTGCGGTGCTTATCGCCGTTCCTGGTGCGTAAGGTGTAGCTGCCGTCGTTGTTTCGGTGTCCGAGCAGCAGTTTGATGTATTCGTAGGCGAGGGTGAAGGTTTTGCCGGAGCCTGCGGATGCCTTGTAAATCGATAGCATAGACCAAGCCTGTGTTTGAAATCAGATTATGCGAGCCTTGAAACCCATACTGGTGAGTGCGGTGAGCACATCCTTGCGTCGGTCGCCCTGTATCAAGATTTCGCCGCCCCGGGCGGAGCCTCCGCAGCCGAGCGATTTTTTCAACTTTGAGGCGATTTCTTTAAGAGTATCCTCATCGCATTTAAATCCGCATACGATGGTCGCCTGCTTGCCGGCACGCCCCTTTTTCTCGAAAACAATGTCAAGTCGGGGAGAGGTGGTCTTGGGAGTTTCCTCCTGCGGCTCCGGGGCATTGTCTCCCTCAGGCAAGTCACCCCTCAGTCGGCTCAGTTGTTCCTGCCAGTCCATGCGGTTCAGTCGTCAAGGTGAAGTGAATCGGTGGGGATATCTGTTGAGTGCACGATAGCGGAGAGCAGCACGGCGCGTGCGGTATGCTCCGGGGGCACATTGGAATAGAAAGCATTGGCGGAGTCGGGATTTACTTCGTATGCCTTGCGGTAGCATTCGGTAGCCTGGGAAACATGGTCCCCCTGGTCGGTTGAATCGGCAAGCTGCATATATATCATGGACAGGCGTCCGAGCTGGCGCGGAGTGAAATGCTCAAGCGGCTTGGAACCTATCACATGGTTGGTAACGCTTTCCGCCGCTCTCATGTCCCCCTGGGCAATAGCCATTTCTGCCTCCCTGAGGTCGGCTTCGGTCATCTCCTCGCTCGTACTGCCGCATGATACGGCGGCGAGGCTTATTATAGCGCAAACGGTTGAAAATATAAGGTACTTCATATAAGGACAATGGTATGTTAGCTTAAAACGAGTTTCAGTTTGTCGATAAATGTTGCGATTATGGGCTTTTCTTCAATGATTTTAGCAAGCAGTTCCCTGTCGTTAAGCGTGTAGCGTGCCTCGTTGGGAGTTTCCGCCACGGTTGCTGTGATGACAACGGAATCGTTCTGCAATTTGTCCCGCATCCATTTGGTAATCTGGGGCATGGCTTCATTCATGAGGTCAAGCTGCATTATGTTTGTGACCTCTGAAACGAAGTTGAAGTTGTCGGTGCTTTGCGGTACAGACGAGCGCATTGCGTTGACGAGTATATGCTCCTTGGGGTGCGCGGCAGTATACTGCATCCATGCCTCCTCAAATTCCTGGGTTGTAAACGGATTTGAGCGTGCTGCGGATGCCTGCGCGGTGTCCGGAGCGCTCTGCTCGGTTTTCCTCACTCCACCGCGTAGTGAAAAGTTCGGGGTTTTGAGGGTAGTGCTCCTTGCACCTGACGCTCCCGGTTTTGGCGATGAGGCGAAAGCGGGTCGCTGTGGCGCGGAATACGCCGGTTGCTGTTGTGCGGGTGCGGACGGCTGCGGAGCCTGTTGTGGCACCTGCTGTTTTTGCGGTGCTTCATGCCTTTTGCCTTCAGGCACCGCTTTGGTGTTTGCAGCGTCGATAGGTTTTAACCGCCCCTCTCCGTCGCTGCTGTTAGGGGAGGGGCTGAGTGATTGGCATATCTTGGCGAGCGTAAGCTCTATGAGGAATTGCTTGCCGGATGTGGTGCGGTAGTTGAGGTCCGCCTCGTTGCAGAGGTTCATCGCCCTGTATAGGAATCCGGGGGTGCATTTCGCGGCTGCGGCAGCCATTGACGCTTTCGCCTCGTCACCTGCCTCGATGAGTGAGAGGGTGGAAGGATCTCTTGCCACCATAAGGTCGCGGAAATATGCCGCAAGCCCGTTGATGAAGAAATGGGAATCGAATCCTGCATCACGGATTTCCTTGTATATCACCCATGTCGCGAGCACATCCCCTGCGAGGAATGCATCAAGAAGGCGGTTGTAGTATTCATAATCGAGCACGTTAAGGTTCTCGATTGCCGCCTTGTAGGTGATGTTTCCGGCAGATGAAGCGGCGACCTGGTCAAAAATCGAGAGCGCGTCACGCATTGCCCCGTCCGCCTTCTTGGCTATGACATTCAGTGCCGCTTCCTCCGCAGTGATGCCCTCCTGCTTCGCCACATATCCGAGGTGTGCTATCATGTCCGGAATGGTGATGCGGTGGAAGTCGTAAATCTGGCAGCGTGACAGAATTGTAGGAATGATTTTATGCTTCTCGGTCGTGGCGAGAATGAACACCACATAGCTCGGCGGCTCTTCGAGGGTCTTGAGGAACGCATTGAACGCGGCGGGCGATAGCATGTGTACCTCATCGACGATGAAAACGCGGTATTTTCCCATCGAAGGGGGCACCTGCACCTGGTCGACAAGAGCGCGGATGTCATCCACGCCGTTGTTTGAAGCAGCGTCAAGCTCTATGATGTTGAGTGAAGAGCCGGAATTGAATGCCTTGCAGGATTCGCATTCGTTGCAAGCCTCACCGTCCGGCGTGCGGTGCTCGCAGTTTATGGTCTTGGCGAAAATACGCGCGCAGGAAGTTTTTCCTACTCCACGTGAGCCGCAGAAGAGGTAGGAATGCGCGAGGCGTCCAGAAGCGACAGCATTTTTGAGTGTGGTGGTGAGGGCTTTCTGTCCTACCACAGACTCGAATGTCGCCGGGCGGTATTTTCTTGCCGATACAAGGTATGGTTGCATCAAATAAAAATTAGCATTGTAATGTTACAAAAGTACAAAAATAATTCGGAAAAGATAACATTTCCACTGTTCTTGCATTGCTTGTTTGCCACACAGGCATTTTACTTAAAGGGGGGATGGGGGATTATTGGGGAAAAAGGGTTATCTTTGCGGCATGAATGCAAAGATACGTAGCATATTGAGGTGGAGCCGCCGCTATATCAGGATTAGTTTTGTCCTGATGGTAGGCGTTTTGGCTTATGTGATGCTGTTCAGCGATAATTCTGTCATCGACAACTACCAGTACCAGATGGAAATCGACAAGCTGCGCTCTGAAATCAGGGAGTGCACCGACTCCATTATATATTATGAGAACCTGAACCGTCGCCTGCGCACCGACCCGGCGACAATGGAGAGGATTGTACGTGAGCAGTACCATATGCAGCGCAAAAATGAAGATATTTATATAGTTGAGTAAGATGGGAGCAAACGGAGTGCCCGCCGGCAAACGGGCGTGGGCTAAATGGGTTGCGGCAGCCGGTCTGCTGCTTGTGATGATAGCAACGGCGCTTCCCCTGACAGGAAACCGCGGCGATGCGTTCCGGTTCATTTATTGCGCCGGAGCGTTGATGGTGCTTGTGGGACGCCTTTTCAATCCATGCCCGAGTGATTCGCTGCGTGTGCGCCGCCTTTACCGTATCGAAGTGTGGGCGGGGGTGATTTTTTGCGTAGGTGCTTTCTTCCTGTTTTACCGCTCTGCGGGGGCAATGGACTGGATGGCATTTACCCTTGCGGGAGGCGTAATAGAGGCATATGCATCGCTGATGATTCCCCGCGAGCTGGAGCGTGAGCGTAAAAAATAAGAATAATTAAGGGTGTTATTCTGTACAATTTCCTAATTTTGCGGCGAAATGGCACTCTATCTGACTATCGACCAAGGAAACACGGCGGCAAAGCTCGCTATATGGCGCGATGCGGAGCTGCTTGATCTTCTGATTGAGCCTCAGCTCACTCCGGAGGTGGTTGAGCGTTTTGTCGCGTCTTACGGGCGCGTCAAAGCCGCGATATACTGCTCTGTGGCAAGCGAGGGCAACAATATCGTGGAGGGTATAAGCCACCTTGCCGACAAGGTGATGAGGCTTACAAACACTACTCCTCTGCCGATAGTCATTGACTATAAGAGTCCTTGCACTCTGGGCACAGACAGGATTGCTTCGGCAGTTGGTGCTTGCACGAGTTTTCCGGGAGAGAAGATGCTTGTTGTGGATGCGGGTACCGCGGTGACATACGATGTCGTTTCCGCCGACGGGCATTTCTTAGGAGGCAATATCGCTCCGGGAATGAGAATGAGGCTTGACGCGCTCCACCGTTTCACGCGCCGTCTGCCTCAGGTCGAGGTGCCGCGGGAGCTGAATTATGACACTTTCGTGGGTTACGACACCCCGTCAGCGATGATATTGGGCGCTATCTACGGCATAGTCGGTGCGATTTCTTATTACCACGCCCGGCTGGGCAAGGACACAAGGGTAGTCATGACCGGAGGCTGGGCGGTGCAGCTCAGCGGTCTGTGCGATTTCGATGTCAGCGTTGAGCCGGACTTGGCAAGTAAAGGATTAAACAGAATATTATTGTACAATGAAGATAAATAAATTATTGGCACTGGTTCTGATAGCGACAGCAAGCGCAGCGGGCGCGCAGAACACAGTCAGCCCCTATTCGCGTTTCGGCTACGGTCTTTTGGGCGACAATGCAACATCGGCGCAGAGGCAGATGGGCGGAGTGGGCTACGCTATGAGCAGCGGCAGACAAATCAATGTGATGAACCCGGCGTCGTATTCGCGCATCGACTCGCTGACATTCCTGTTTGACATGGGACTGGATGTGTCATTCCTTAACTCCAAGGATGGCAACGCAACTTTCAACCAGAAAGGGGGAGGTCTCGACTACATCACCATGCAGTTTCCTTTAAGCAAGCGTATCGGCGCAAGCATCGGTTTGCTCCCTTACTCTTCGGTCGGCTACGCTTTCGGCAGTGAAATCAAGAACGGTTCCAATTCTCATCAGGGCACGGGCGGCCTCAACCAGCTTTATGCCGGTGTTGCGGGAAATATCATCAACGGCCTTAGCGTGGGTGTGAATTTCTCATATCTTTTCGGTAACAACATCAATGATGTGTTCGCTTACACCAATTCCGGCTCGACTTCACTTTTCGAGCAGATAATAGAAGTGCGCGACTGGCATGTGAACATCGGCGTGCAGTACGCCTACAAGCTGAGCAACGACCGCTCTATCGGCGTGGGCGTGACATACAGCCCTGCAAAGAGCCTTATGGGCAATGCCCAGGTTATAAAATATGATGTGTCGGCAAATGAGAAGCCGGACACAGTGCAGACAATGAGGTTGCGCAACAACTTTTCGCTTGCAGAGAGCTGGGGCATTGGCGTGAATTACAAAAACGGCACCCGCTGGATGATTGAGGGCGACCTGACATACCAGCCGTGGAGCAAAGCCAAGTTCGCCACAATGGCTGACTTCCCCTCGACCAAGTTCGCCGACCGCTGGCGTTTCGGTATTGGCGGCAACTGGCGCCCGAAAGACAGGGGCTCTTACTTCCAGGTATTGACTTACCGCCTGGGAGCGTATTTCAACCGCGATTACATGATGGTGGGTGACAACACCGTGAGGGAGTACGGCGTGAGCTGCGGTTTCGGTCTGCCGACCCTTTCAACCAAAACCATAATCAACCTCGGCGTGGAGTACCGCCACCGCCAGGCGCATCCGAATCCCCTGCTCAAAGAGGACTATGTGTGCATAACCTTAGGCATCAACTTCAATGACCTCTGGTTCTTCAAGCGCAAAATTGACTGACGGCAATGGATAGGGTCCGAGTCGGACTGCCGGTTTCCGGAATGCGGGCGCTGCCTTTTGTGGTGGCGCTTCTCTGGGTTTTGTGCGGTCACCTGAGTTCGTGCTCCGGTGACGACAAGAAGAAATATGTGGCGAATGTCGATCCGGAGGTTACCCCGACAATGACCACCACCGATGTGAGCACCCTGATTTCCGATTCAGGCATCGTACGCTACCGCGTCCAGGCTCCCGTGTGGTATGTCTATGACGAGGCGAAAGAGCCTAAATGGACTTTCCCTCAAAGCCTTCATCTTGAAAGCTTCGATGATATGTTCAATAAGGACGCGACAATCGACTGCGATTCCGCAACTTACCTGACAAACGTGCAGATCTGGCGCCTTGACGGCAATGTCAGGGTGGTGAACATGGCTGGTGAGAGGTTTCTTACCGAGCAGCTTTTCTGGGACCAGCGCAAACAGTCGGTTTACTCCGATTCGTTCATTCAGATAATACGCGCCGACAGGATAATGGAGGGGTACGGCTTTGTTTCAAACGAGAGCATGACTGATTTCGCGGTGAGAAATGTAAGCGCCATCCTGCCTGTGGAGATGATGAACGGCGAGGCAAAGCAGCCTGCATCCGCCGCACCCGCAGATTCAACAACCGCATCCGCATCCGTGCGCGAACCGAGTGCCGCCGCTCCGGACAGCACTTTGTCCACTGTGCGCCGCCCTAAGCGTCTGCGCCCGCAACCTAAACAATTACAATGATATGTCTTTAACAGCCTGGATAATCCTTGCAGCAGTATCGCTTGTGTTTTCCGCCCTGTTTTCCGGGACGGAGATAGCTTTTGTGACCGCAGACCGCGTGCGTGTAGAGCTTGATGTGAACAAAGGCGGTGCGGTGAGCCGCATGATAGCGCGATTCTACAAGGATACTGATTTCTTTATCTCCACGATACTGGTGGGCAACAATATAATGCTTGTAATCTACGGTATGGGTGCCGCGGCGCTGATAGAGCCGTGGTTGGACTCCTACCACCTCAACCAGGCTGTGGTGCTGATATTGTCAACCCTGATTTCAACCGCCGTTATCCTTATCACCGGCGAGTTTTTCCCGAAATCAATTTTCCGTATCAATCCAAACAAGTCGCTGAGGGTTTTCGCCCTGCCTGTCTACCTCTTCTTCCTCATCCTGTACCCTATATCGCTGTTCACCACATGGCTGTCAAAGGTGCTCATGCGTATTTTCGGGATAAAGACCGGAAACCAGCAGCTCGGAATGCTTTCCGTGGGCGAGCTGAACAGTTACCTTGACCGCACTATCGACGAGGTTAATCCTGCCAAGACCCCGGTGGAGACGGAGGTGAAGATATTTCATAACGCACTTGACTTTTCAAATACCCATATCCGCGACTGCATGCTGCCCCGCAATGAAATCGTAGCGGTTAATATCGACACTACGGACAGAGACGAGCTCAGCAAGCTATTCACCTCATCGGGGCGAAGCAAGATAGTGGTGTACCGCGAGGATATTGATGATGTGCTCGGATATATCCATGTCAGTGAGTTGTTTGACCCGGAAAGTGACTGGAAAGAGCATCTCAAGCCGGTGATTTTCGCTCCGGAAACCCTGCTTGCCAACAAGCTGATGCGCAGGCTCCTTGCCGAGAAGCGCAGCATGGCGGTGGTTGTGGACGAGTTCGGCGGCACGGCGGGGCTTGTTACACTCGAGGACCTTGTCGAGGAGATTTTCGGAGATATCCAGGACGAGCATGACACCTCGCGCCAGATGGTCAAGGAGATTGAGCCGGGAGTGTACGAATGCTCCGGACGAATAGAAATAGAGAGTCTGAGAGAAAACTACCACATCGACATTCCGGAGGATGACGAGTACCAGACCCTTGCCGGATACATACTGCACAGCGTTGGCGAGATACCTGCCGAAGGGGAGCGCATACGCATCGATGACAAGATTTTCACCATAGTGAAAGGCTCGGCAACGCGCCTTGAAGTGATACGGATTGCCGACGCAACCGAGGAGGAATGATGCTGCGTGTCGCGGAAATAACAGATGGTGTGCATGTCGCCGCATCACGTTTTGTGCCGGGGCGTGGCGGGCGCGGAGAGATTCATGCGGTGCTTGAGCCTGTGGATATTTCGGGCGGAATTGCCGGGCAGGCTCAACGTGTTCATTCGGCATTGAAGATATTCCTTGAATCGGAAGTTGCAAAAAACTCCGTTCCGGTCATTGCACGTGCTTTCCTCTCTGATGTTACGAACCAAGCTGATGATGTAGCCGGTATTTTCGGCGATTTTCAAGGTGCATTCTCTATGATAGGGCAGCCTCCTCTATGCAGCGGAGCTAAGATTGCACTGCTTGTCATAATGGTCGAGGGTGTGACAGTGAGGCACGCTTGCGGAAATGCCGTGGCGGTGGCTCGCGGGACATATCGCGATTTCTGGACCGTTTTGCCCGCTTGTCACGGTGCGGACAGCAAGGCTGCGACGCGCCTGATGCTTGACGGCCTTGCATCACAGTTGTGCGGCGAGGGGATGGATATTCCCGGCAATTGCCTGCGCACATGGTTCTATGTGCGTGACATCGACAACCGTTATAAGGGTATGGTCGAGGCGCGAAACGAATTTTTTGCCGGTTGCGGGCTCACCGCCGCAACACATTTCATAGCAAGCACTGGAATAGAGGGCGCAAACCGGATGCCGGATGCCGTGGTAAGCCTTGACGCATTTGCAACCGGAGGATTGCAGCCCGGTCAGGTGAAATATATTTCCGCACCAACTCACCTTAATCCTACCACGCAATATGGCGTAGCTTTCGAGCGTGCGACCGCCGTTGATTACGGCGACCGGCGTAATGTGATTGTGTCCGGCACGGCAAGCATCAATAATAAAGGTGAGATTGTAGCTACGGGTGACATTTCAGCGCAGTGTGCCCGAATGGCGGACAATGTGGAGGCTCTTCTGCAGTCGGCGGGTGTATGTGGCTCAGACCTCTGCCACATTGTTCTGTATTTGCGTGACGGCGCTGACGGTGCGGAAGCGTTGCGGCTGGTGTCGGAGCGTTTTCCTGATGTGCCATGTGTTGCGGTCAATGCCGCTGTGTGCCGTCCGGGCTGGCTTGTGGAGATGGAGTGTATGGCGGCAGCCGACGCAAATAATCCCGGCTATGCGGCTTATTAAACTCATTTTATTCTTTCTGCTTCCACTCGGTGCCACCGCGGTTCCCGCTTCCGGCACTCAGGTGAGGGTCAACGGGCGTGTCGCCACTTTTGAATCGGTTCTCGGTTATTGCGGCGGTGATACCGCGCGTGCTGTTTCGATCTGCGACCCTCTCCCTGTTGAATCTCCTTATCTCAGCAAGGCGAGGATTAATGTCGAGCGTTTTTACAATGCTTTCAATCCGGCATGGATATGCGCCATAGCGGCTGTAGCGTGCCTGTTGCTGCCATGCTCAAGGCTAATTCTGATTCTTCTTTTGCTCCTGCTTTCCGGTGAATTTGCCTTGCGCTGGTGGCTTGGTGAGGGGATTCCGTTGGTAGGGGTTACCGATGTGGCTTCCGGAATATCCATCGCTTTGGGCGCGACGGCAGTATGTCGTCCTCACCTCAGACGGTTTGCGTGCCCTGCTATTATTATATTAATGTGTTGCGTGGCGCTATGGGGAAGTCACCCCGCCGTCCGTGCTGTCAATCCCACGCTGCAGAGCGCATGGCTCCCTGTCCATGTTTGTCTTATGGTCGGCGCCTACTCATTGTTCCTTGTCAGCACGATAGTAGCCGCCGTGCGCGTGCCTCGCCGGGGAGTTTTCCGCAGCCTTATCGCCGGAGAGGTATTTCTTGCCGCCGGCATAGCAATCGGTTCGCTCTGGGCGGCTGAGGCATGGGGCAGTTACTGGTCATGGGACCCGAAAGAGACAGCCGCGCTCGTGACATTCCTTGTTTACCTTGCGTTGATTGTCTTGTGGAGCAAAATGCGTCCCGGTTTTTTGCGCGCCGCTGTCATCTGCGCGTTTGTCGCCGTTGTGTTCACTTGGATAGGTGTGTCAGGCGGCTTGCATTCGTACTGACATAAATTGATTCGGTCGGGAAAAATCGCACGAGGCAAATAAATTCTATAAAAAAATTCAATTTAAAGAAAAATTAACCCTATATTTGCAGTCGCTATATGTACTAACTGTATCATATCGGCAAATATAGTATCAACCTAAATCTACTAACAAACAATGCTTAAACGTATTTTAGCAGGGCTATTCGCAGCCTGCCTCCTGTTAAATGGGGGGGGGTATATAGCTAATGCTCAGGCAGTTACAGCTACGTCCCAGCAAACCGGTAAATGCGTCGGAAAGGTTATCGACGAAGAAGGTGAACCGGTAGTTGGAGCCACCGTGAAGGTGGCAGGCACCACAAACGGCACAATGACCGATATCGATGGTGCGTTCACAATCAACGGAGTCGCTAAAGGCTCAACAATCACCGTCAGCTGTGTAGGCTATGGCGCACAGAAGCAAGTGTGGAACGGCGGTGATATCTATTTCACACTTAAAGAAGAAGCAAGTGCCCTTGACGAAGTGGTAGTCGTTGGTTACGGCACACAGAAAAAGGCTAACTTGACCGGTGCGGTTTCAGTGATGAACGCATCAGCAATCGAGGACCGCTCTGTTGCTTCAATCTCAGCAGCGATGGCAGGTGAAATGCCGGGCGTCGTTGTCGTGCAGAGTTCAGGTGCTCCCGGTGGTCAGACCGGTTCAATCACAGTGCGCGGCAGCAACTCGGTTAACTCAGCTCAGCCTCTCGTTATTGTCGACGGTGTTCCCGGTTCAATGAACAATATCGACCCGCAGGACGTAGAATCAATATCAGTCCTCAAGGATGCTGCTTCCGCAGCTATCTACGGTGTGCAGGCTGCAAACGGTGTCATCCTTGTGACAACCAAGAAAGGTAAACTCAACACCGCTCCCATCATCACCTATTCAGGCAGCGTAAGCTTTACAAATCCCACCACCAAGCTTGATCCCGTTAATGCGCGCGAGCATACCATGCTCAAACGTGAGGCAGCTCTCAATGTTAATCCGGATGCCGATGTAAGCTCCTTTGACCGCCTGCTTGAGCGCTACGACAAGGGCGAACTTGATCCCATAGGTACAAACTGGTGGAAAGAGACTTTCAAGAGCCACGGTACAGAAACCGCCCACACAATTCAGGTGAACGGCGGTAGCGCAAACACCACTTACATGATGTCGCTCGGCTACCTCTACCAGGGCGGTCTCCTTGACCAGACAAACTACAACCGCTACAACGGTCGTATGAACATGGAGTCGCAGCTCAAGCCGTGGATTGCACTCGGCGGTCAGATTTCATTCTACCGCGGCGTGAAGAAGGACGGCAATACAGGTTTCTCATCAATCGTTCAGCATGTTAACCGTCAGAATGCGACAAATTCACCATATCTTGATAACGGTGAATTCGCTTATGCAGGAAGTATGAACAACCCTGTTGCCGAAATCGACAACCGCACAGGTATCTACCGCCGCACAGACGACCAGCTTTTCGCTAATGTCTACACCAACATCACTCCCATAAAGGGTCTCAGCATCCGTCCTCTCTTCTCATGGCGTCATGACTATGCAGAGCAGTATGCATATAAGAAAACCCTCTACTATGACGGTTCTTGGAACAACAGTGAAAACGGTCAGCGTTCAGGCTACCGCTATTTCTACCGTTGGGATTGGATGACATACCAGCTCGTTGCAAACTACAACAAGACTTTCGCTGAGAAGCATAACCTCGCCCTACTTGCAGGTTACGAAGCGCAGCACTATATCGCCCGTACTTCTACCATGACCCGTACAGGTGGCGGCGACAACGCCCTTGACGATGTGCTCAACTCACTCTCGCAGACAGGTATGGCTAACAGCGACGTCAGCTCCGCACTCAACCGCCGCTCATGGTTCGGAAGAGTACAATACGACTTCATGGGCAAATACCTCTTCGAGGCTAACCTCCGTGCCGACGCATCTTCACGCTTCCCCAAAGACAGCCGCTGGGGTTACTTCCCCGCTATGTCTGCTGCATGGCGCATCTCTGAAGAGGGCTTCATGGATTCAACCCGTGGATGGCTCAACCAGTTGAAACTACGTCTCGGTTGGGGTCGTACAGGTAATGAGGAACTTGATGAGTATTATCCCGGTGTAGCGACATACGCTTACAGTAGCGATCTCATGATCGGTAACGCACTTTATTCAGCACTCTATGAGAGCCGCTATGTGAACAACAAGCTCAAATGGGCTACCGTTACCAACTGGGAGCTCGGTGTTGAAGCTGCCTTCTTCAACAACCGCCTCACATTCGAGGGCTCTCTGTACAAACGTACAACAAACGATATGCTCCTGAATCTTCCTATATTGGAGATTCTCGGTGTAAGCGCTCCCGCACAGAATGCCGGCTCTGTAGAGAACAAGGGTGTGGACATCACAATCGGTTACAGGACACAGTTCAATAAGGACTGGGGCTTCCACGCTTCATTCAATGTAGGTTACAACCACAATGAAATCACCAACCTTGAAGGCACAGAAGGTCAGAAACCGAATGACCCTACAATCTGGTACCTTGAAGGATATGCCATCAATTCTTACTATGGATATGTGTGCGACGGTATCTTCAAGGATGAGGCTGAAGTGAAAGCAGGCCCGCTGCGTACTGGTAATGAAAAACCGGGTAACCTCCGCTTCAAAGACCTCAACGGCGACGGTAAAATCACAGCTGACGAAGACCGTACTGTAATCGGCAAAGTGGCTCCCACATGGATGGGTGGCATCAACCTCGGTGCAACTTTCCGCGATTTCGACCTCTCCATGCTCTGGCAAGGCGCGTTTGACTACGAGCGCTATATGACCGGTGAGGCAACCCAGGCATTCTATAACAACGGTACTATCAATAAATGGCAGATGAGAGAGCGCTGGAGTCCCGAAAACCCCAATGGTACATATCCCCGCCTCTACACCAACTCATCAAGCAGTCCTGACGTTGTGACCAACTCATTCTGGTGCCAGGATGCAAGCTATGTACGCCTGAAAAACCTTACTTTCGGCTACAACATCCCCACCTTCATTACTGAGAAAATCGGTGTAAACAAGATCCGCGTTTACTTCAACGGTGAGAACCTCCTTACCTTCTCCAAGATTTTCGACAAGGGTATCGACCCCGAGGCTCCCGCAGGACGTGGCGCTTACTATGCTAATGTTCGCAAATATTCACTTGGTCTCAAAGTAACATTCTAATATCGCAGAATAAAAATGAAAACTAAATATATTAACATATTAACCGGGCTGGCTCTGGCTATTGGCGCTACTTCCTGTGTGGATCTCGACCTTGCTCCTACCGACCAGAAATCAACAGCAACCATGTGGCTTACCCCGGAGGATGCTGAGCAGGGTGTCTCAATCCTGTACGAATATGTGCCTAATGCAATGTGGCAGAGCGACGAAGACTTCTATACCGACAACTCCGTTTTCGGTATCAAATGGGCTGTTGGCCAGCGTGCGCATGGTGTGTGGAGTGCGTCGGACTTCTCTTGGGAAACAGAATATAAGTATATCCGTTTTGCCAATATCGTTTTTGCCAATATCGATAGGGTAGAAGGTCTTTCAGAAGCTGACCGCAACAATATCCTCGGTCAGGCACACTTCTTCCGCGCATGGATATACTTTGACCTCATCAAGCAGTTCGGCGGTGTGCCCTACGTTACAGAGCCCCTTGAATTGTCTGAACAGGCAGACCTTACCCGTGCTGACTGGGAGACTTGCTACCAAAACGTGATGTCGGACTTCGACAAAGCTATCCAGCTGCTTCCCGAAACCGCTGCAAGCGGCCGTGTTAACAAATATGTGGCACGCGCTTACAAGATGCGTGCTGCATTGTACTATGCAAACCCCGCATGCCAGTTCTCTGCTTCAGACGGCTGGCAGGTGGCTGCTGCCGAGGCGAAGACAATCATCGATTCAGGCAAGTATGACCTCTACGACGGTGATTATGCAGGCACCGCCAAAGATTATACCGGTAAATATCGCGAAATGTTCTGGGGATTTAATATTGACAAGTCTAAAGAAGGTATTCTTACCCAATATAATAATTCCGCGCTTGGTACAGGTTCTTATTTCATTGTGTTCGAGTGCTTCCCGACTCTCGGTTGGGGTGGTGCCAATCCGACTCAGAGCCTTGTAGATAGCTTTGAGGACTGCGAAGGCGCTCCCATTTCAAAGTCTACCATTTATGATCCTTTGAATCCTTCTGTAAACCGTGACCCGCGTTTGAATGCCAACGTGATTTTCTCCGGCGAAACAATGTATGGAGAATTGGTAGATACCAAGCCTTTGAACTCAGCAGGTGACAGAGGCCTGTTTGAACTGACCGAGAAATCTCACGGTGATGCTACCCTTACCGGTTACCATGCACGTAAGTGGCTAAATCCTGATGTTTATCCTGGGACAGACGGTTGGGATCATGACGCAGCTTCTTGCCCGATGCGTTATGCAGAGGTGCTCCTCTCTTACGCTGAGGCTAAGAATGAGCTTTCACCACTTGATCCGGAAGCATTTGCTGCTGTCAACAAAGTGCGTGCACGTGTTGGCATGCCCGCACTCCAGAATACTGACGCTTCCAAGCCCACCTACTGCGCTACCCAGGATGACCTCCGTCAGCGTATCCGCAATGAATGGCGCGTGGAATTCTGCTTCGAGGGTGACCACCGCCAGTGGGACGCACGCCGCTGGAACATCGCAACAGATGTGCTGAATGCAGACCGCTATTCTTACAAGTTCACTCTCCGCGAGGATCCCGCTAATGCTCTCCCGGGGGATGACGGTTGGGTTTGTGACCTGTATGTTGGTGAGCCTATCAAGGTTACCAACCAGATTATCCGCTACGAGCCGCATAACTACCTCTTCCCGATTCCTCAGCCGGATATCGACCTCTCAAATAAGATGAACAAGAATCTTAAGCAGAACCCCGGATACGAATACTAAACTCTAAATTTGTAGATAATTGATTGGCGGGTGACGGTGCTTGACATCGTCACCCGTTTTTAGCCCATCCGGGTCGAAATGTTTGATTGTATAGCATAACGATGAAATACGGATATATAAAAGCGGTGACGGCGGTGGCACTTTTTGTGTGCTACATGCTTGCGTTGCTTACAATTCAGGACCACGTGCTTTTCTATCAGGAGCAACATTCCTTGTTCTTGTGGAGCGGCGATTATTTCCGGAACACAGTGCATTCAAGCGGCTTACTTTATTATATAGGTGCATTCCTAATTCAGTTTTACCATATCCCTTGGCTTGGCGCGGCAATCGTGTCAATCCTCGCGGTCGCGGTATATCTGCTAACTGAGAGCATCATCACTAAGGTTACCGGCTGGCGTGATTTGTTGCAGTTAGGCGTTGCTGCGGCAGTAGGGCTTTATTTTACCCTTGACGGGATTGACGATACTCCCGCGTGGCTCATGTTTGCAGTGATAGCGCTTGGTGTTGTGAGGGGAGTGCTCTGTTTTGTAAAAGGCAGAAAAGCGGACAAAACCAAATTGACCGTAGCCAAGATTATCATTCCGGTGGTGCTTGCGGCTGTTTATTTCATTGTCGGTCTTCAGATTGAGATGAGGGATTATGACCGCCGTGAGCGCGCAATGGTGCGCGCCGAGCGTGCAATCAAGCAGAAGGATTGGGACGGGGCGTTGCGGATTACGGAGCAATACCTCTCTACGGGAAATGCCAACAGGCTCATGCTCTATCTCAGGAACATAGCATTGGCGCAGAAGGGGGAGCTAATAGACAGGATGTTTGATTTTCCGCAGAAGATAGGGCAGCAGGCACTCGCTTTTTCATGGAATCATGATAGCCGCGATGCGGAATACGGTCATTGGGTGCATGAGATTACCGGCGATGTGAACGCAGCGCACCAGTGGGCGTTTGAAGCGATGACCGCGATGGGCGAGACCGCCCCGCATCTGAGCGACCTCGCGCAATACAATGTGGCACTCGGTCGCCCGAAAGTTGCCGAAAAATTTGCAAAGCAGCTTGACAAGACTCTTTTTTACCGCGATATAGCGAAAAGCATCCGCCGCCAGATCGCCGGAGAGGAGGAGGTGCCGGTTGTGTATGCTGTGCCGGACAGTATCGAGATAAAGTGGATAAACGTGCTTGATTTCCGCCCGAATGTAATGCAGAATTCGCGTGCCGACTCGACAAATACTATCGCCCGGCAGTACCTGATCGCCTCATTGCTTGTAAACGGCAACCTCGACATGCTAATCCCTATGCTGACAAAGGAGGATATGAAGCACCGCATCATCCAGGAGGCTGTGCTGATTTATTCCCTTGACCCGCAAGCGACACCGCTTGAGGAGTTTGGCTTGAAACTCGATGAAAGTGTGACAAGAGATTTCTCCCCCTATTATTCCGATTTAAGAAGCGGTTTTACCGCTCCCGACTCGGAGGAGCGCTGGCGAAGAACCTATTGGTATTATCTTCATGCGGTAAAGCCTAAGAAATGAACAATATACAATTAGTTATGAAACGATTCAGCCATTACATATTATTACTGTGCGCGATATTGCTTGCATCCTGTTCCGGGAAGCCGAGGAATGCTGTTGTAGCCGACAGGGAACCAGCACTTTATCCGCAGGTCGCCGGTGCTACATTTCCGGTGAACATTTCGGCTCCCTCTTTTATGATAGACGAGGAGGGGGAGAAGTTCTACACTGAAATAGGCATGAGCGGGAGCTCTCCGGCAATCACAGTCAGCTCGACCTCGGCGGTCGTCGTGCCGTCGCTTGACAAATGGCGCAAACTACTTAGTGATGCCGCAGGTGGTGACATTTATATAAGGGTGACGGTTACGGGTGCTGACGGGAAGTCAACGCAATTTGCCGACGTGGTATGCCCGATATCGCCGAATCCGATAGATGAATACCTTGTGTACCGCCTGCTCTATCCCGGCTATGAACTCTGGAAGGAGATGGGTATATACCAGAGAAATCTCACTGATTACGAACAAGTTGCAGTGCTTGAGAACAATGATATCGACCAGCAGTGCATAAACTGCCACTCTTTTGCCGGCGGCGCGCCTGAAACCATGATGCTCCATGTGCGCGGCAAGCAGGGGGGCACGCTCATAAGGCGTGACGGCAAGACTGTGAAGGTGAATCCAAAATGCCCCGGGCTTGAAAACGGAGCTACATACCCCTCATGGCACCCTTCGGGCAGATTCATAGCTTTTTCGGCGAACAACATACAGCAGTTTTTCCATTCAAAGGGCACGAAAACCATCGAGGTGAGTGATTTGAGTGCGGATATGACCGTGTATGACGTAGAGAAGGGTGAAGCGGTTACCGCACCGCAGCTCAGTGGCGAGGAGTGGATGGAAACTTTTCCGACATGGGCTCCGGACGGCAAGACCCTCTATTTCTGCCGGGCGAAAGGTTATCACCAGGGTGAATCCCTGGACAGCATACGCTATGATTTGTGCCGCGTGGATTTCGATACTGCCGACCGTTCCTTCGGTGAAGTGGAGGTTGTGCTGCCGGCATCGGAGCAGGGACAGTCGGTGTCATTTCCGAGAGTGTCGCCTGACGGTCGCTGGCTTCTGTTCACTTTGTCGGAGTACGGGAATTTCTCAATCTGGCATCCTGAGAGCGACCTGTGGCTTATGGATATGGAAAACGGAACTATGAGAAGTGCCGACGAGATAAACAGCGATGATGTCGACAGCTACCACAGCTGGAGCAGTGACGGCAAGTGGGTTGTTTTCAGCTCCAAGCGGTTGGACGGGCTTTGGGCGCGTCCTTTCATCGCTTCTTTTAATCCGTCAACCGGTCAGTTCGGCAAGCCTTTCGTCGTGCCGCAGAAAGATCCTTTGTACTACGACGATTTCATGAAAACTTACAATATTCCCGAACTTGTAACCCGCCCGATTGAAAACACCGGTGATTTTGTGTCGGCGGTGAACACCGAGGTCAAGAAGTAAAGAGCTTGATGTTAAATAGGGTGAAAGTCTTTGCAGGGGTACTGGAATTATGTACTTTTGCAGCCGAAAACGCAACCGGAGAGAAATCCGGCGGGCGTAAGTGGATAAATTTGGCTGCTTGCAACCACTTGAAAAAATGCTAAAACCGCACATTCCGGAGTCTTTCGGTTTATAGGCAAAAGCAAAGTGATTTCGCATCCGGTCGGTTTATCCCGACTCCCGGAGGCGAATTTTTTTTATGTCTAAAATCAAACGAAGGAAATATGAAAGAAAATTCAAGGAATTACCTGTTTACATCGGAAAGTGTTTCAGAAGGGCATCCGGACAAGGTTGCCGACCAGATATCGGATGCTGTGCTCGATGAGTTTCTCGCTCAGGATGCCAACAGCAAGGTTGCGTGCGAAACCCTTGTGACGACCGGGCAGGTTGTTGTTGCCGGCGAGGTGAACAGCAATGCATACGTAGACCTGATGAGCACCGTACGCAGGGTGATTGACCGTATCGGCTACAATCGCAGCGAACTGAAATTTGACGCCCAGGCTTGCGGGGTGCTGTCTGCGCTGCATGAGCAGAGCGCGGATATAAACCGCGGTGTGGAGCGTGCTACCGAAGAGGAGCAGGGTGCCGGCGACCAGGGAATGATGTTTGGTTACGCCTGTGATGAAACTTCCAATTATATGCCTCTTGCGCTTGACCTAAGCCATATACTGCTGCGTGAGCTTGCAGCAATCCGCCGGGAGGGGAACGAAATGCCTTACCTTCGCCCGGATGCCAAAAGCCAGGTGACTATCGAGTACACTCCGCAGCATGAACCGGTGAGGGTACACACAATAGTGATTTCCACCCAACATGATGAATTCGTGTCTCCTTCCGGCAGTATGACCCAGGATGAGGCGGATGCGGAGATGCTTGCCGTTATCAAGCGTGATGTCCAGAATATCCTTCTGCCCCGTGTGCTGGCGCAGCTCCCTGAAAAGGTGCGCGGAATGTTTGATGATAAACTGATTCTCCATGTAAATCCTACCGGCAAGTTTGTTATCGGCGGGCCTCACGGAGATACCGGATTGACCGGACGCAAGATTGTGGTGGACACTTACGGAGGCAGAGGCGCTCATGGCGGTGGTGCTTTCTCAGGCAAAGATCCGAGCAAGGTAGACCGTTCCGCAGCATACGCGGCACGTCATATCGCCAAGAACCTTGTTGCTGCAGGCGTGGCGCGTGAGGCTCTGGTGCAGGTTGCCTACGCAATCGGCGTCGCAGAGCCGGTGAGCCTATATGTGAACACGCGCGGCACCGCTAACGTGAACCTGACTGACGGCGAGATTTCAGAGAAAGTCGGCAAGCTGTTTGACATGAAGCCCAATGCGATAGAGAAGCGGT
>CAMWQE010000010.1 GCA_947176335.1 uncultured Porphyromonadaceae bacterium
AGGAGAAATGGTTACATCAATCAAAGTTTTTTTGCACTTCGATCTTGAAACTACACCGTAGTCCGGAGTATGGCTTTGGTATGATAGGGTAGGTCATATAAGAACCTCTTCTTCACCTGCGGACGCATCGAAAAACATTGCCATGTATATCGGGAGGTACACGATGCTCTCTTTTGCCTCGACAGTTTCAGCGTTTGAAAGGACAAAACCTCTCTGTATATGGTAGTCCGGGGTAGAGACAAAACGCGACAAGGCGCTGTGCACACGGTAGTCTTTGCCCGATTTCACCTCAATCGGTGCTACACTCAACGTGCTGTAATCGTCAATAAGAAAATCTACCTCGCCATAGTTGCGGTTATCGTAGTAGAAGAGGCGGTGACCGTGCGCTGCCAGTTCTGTTGCGACGGCGCACTCATATAGCGACCCGAGATTGATACTGTTCTCATCCTCCAGAATGGGCTTCGGGTTCAAGTGGAATAAAATCGAAGACAGCAGCCCCACATCGTTCAAATATAATTTAAGCAAGTTCTTGTGCTCGGTTTCTATCAATGGAAATTTTGGATTGGATATAGCCTTGACTTCAAGGGCAACCCCGGAGGATATCAGATATTCCATCTCCTCTTCATAGTCAGAACTGCGTTTTCCTTTCTTCTCTTCGATGTCCTTGTAAACCACCCTCTTTTTCTTGTTCTCCATATTGGAGGGGATAAGGTCATATATTTTGCGAATCTTAAGCCGGTTGGCGGAATCGTATTTAGCAGCGTCCGCCGAGTATAGGGTGTGTATATCGTTTTGTATTTTTCTTACTCTTACAAGGTTATGGCTTTCCAGGAACTCATTTACAGCATCCGGCATGCCGCCTACAAGCAGATACCGGCGGAACAGGTTCATCGCCTGCAGGTGGATTGCGTAATCCGGGCTTCTGAATTCCGAGAAGCATTTCCTGAGTTCGTCAATGGCATCTTTGCCAAAGTCGTTGGCAATGAGAAATTCCTCGAAATCAAGAGGAAACATAGGGAGAATCTCTATTGAGCCAATAGGTATTGACGTTGTTTGCCGCAGTGTTACTCCAAGTAATGACCCGCTTGCAATATATCTGTACCGTCTGTCACTATTCAAAAATTTGAGTAATGTCAACAGGTTGGGGCATTCTTGTATTTCATCGATAAATACCAATGTGTCCTCTCTTGTACCTAAATCGCCTCCGGCAAAAGCGCTGAGCACAAGATAAAAATCTTCTGTATTCCACACATTGCTGAATGCCTGGCGCATCTCCCGGTTGGCTATAAGGTTGAGTTCAATAAAGTTTTTGAACAAATGTTTACCCACATAGCGTATTATGTACGATTTTCCTATTTGGCGGGCTCCACTGACAACAGGAACTTTATCGCCGTTATCTTTAAGCCGTTGCTTTATAACTGGTTCTATTTTGCGGTAAAGCATAAACTCAAGCGTATTAGGGTATTATTCTGCAAAAATACACTTTTCAAACGGATTTTACACACTAAAACCACACTTTTCAATCAAAAAACAGGGTTTAAAACTACACTTTTCAAACGTTTTTGACCCTCTGAAACCACACTTTTCAATCAAATTATCCCCTTGATGCAACTTGGAGTGCAAAAATTTTGATATGCCGCGTAACTTGGCTAAATTTGTGTTGAAGTTCAAATTGTTTATGGCTATGAGCAGACTGGATTTAGTGAAGCTGAGAAAAAATGCGGGTTTGAGCCAAAAGGAGCTTGCCGATATGCTGTCGGTGCGCCCCAGTTTCCTGTCGGCTATCGAGAATGGACGCAGTAGATTGCCTGAGGAGAAATTAGATCGCCTGAAAGATATTTTCCAAGTGGATGATTTCTCGGACTATATGGTTGAGGATAAGGCAGAAACTGTTCCTGTTGTACCACCACATACCCATATCGCCGAAGGAGATGATGCCCTTACCGCGTTGCTGAAACATATCCATGCCCAGGCTCACATGACAGATGACCTCTCCAAGTCGCGCGAAGCGGAGCTTGAGGAGCGTATAAGCTATCTGACTGAGCGGAACGACCGGTTGTCAGATCGCCTTGATGATTTGCGCGAACAGGTTGACAGGTTGCGTGAAGAAAATTTCCACCTCAAGGAGCTGCTGACACTCAACGGCGTCAAATATTAATTTTTCCTTATCCCGACTATATACATCTCCGGACTGTAAGCCACCGTAGTGGCGTCAAGTCCCCATTCTCTGAACCTGCCGGCAAGTGTTTCGGCAGGAGGCAACAGGTCACTCTCAGCCTTCCGCTCCCCGTGGATATTGTTAATGAATTTCTCATCGGTTGGAAATGCTATGAAAATGCAGCCTCCCGGCTTCAGGTTGTCACGCATAAGGCGTTTCAAGGTGTCCTCAGGCTCATGGAGGTGAGGGTAAACGCAGTATAAGATAATCCGGTCATACTCTCCTTCCAGAGCTTCTTCCTCAAAATCCTTTTTGTAGAACTTCACATTCGGGAGGTTGCCGAATTTGATAATGGCATTGACAAGCATTCCGTCTGAAATATCTACCGCCGCTATTTTCCCGCTTTCCCCGATTAGCTCCGACAGGTATGGAATCAGCACTCCGGTGCCTGTGCCTAAGTCAAGTATATCCATTCCGGGAGCAATGGCGAAGTGGCTCAGCACCTCGCGCACTTTTTCCGGAGTCGATAATACTTCATCATCATCCCAGTGGTCTGAGAGCCTGTCAAAAAAATCTATTTCGTTCCTGTCCATTGTTGTTTCTCTGTTAAGTGATATTTGTTGCAAATTTAAGTGTAATATTTTGTAAAATCAAGAATTAGGCTTACATTTGCGGCTAAATTAAGTATATATTCACTAAACTATTTATTTATGAGAACGAAGTTTGTTTCTGTTATGGTGTTGCTTTGTGCCGCCTTTATCAGTGCCTCAGCGGCGGAAGATGATGCTTTGCGCGACACCGTGAGGCTCAGTGAGGTGGTGGTCACCGCACCTCTCAAAACCAATCCGGATCTATTGCCGCTTAATGTCACTCAGGTGACTGCTAAGGAGATTGAGCAGTCCGGGGAAAGTTCTCTTCTCCCGGTTATGGTGTCCAAAGTCCCCGGGCTGTTTGTTACCGAACGTGGCTTTGCCGGTTACGGAGTTTCCGGTGGAAGTGCGGGTACGGTAAATATCCGTGGAGTAGGGCAGGGCAACAAAGTGCTGTTTATGATTGACGGACAGCCGCAGTGGGCGGGAGTGTTCGGGCATTCGCTTGCGGATACTTATGTTGCAAACGGTGTGGAGCGCGTTGAGGTGGTGAAAGGTCCGTCCTCGCTTCTATATGGCTCCAATGCGATGGGCGGCTCAATCAATCTCGTTACTCACCGCCAGCATCAGGACGGTGTCACAGGCAGGGCACGGGCAATGTTCGGCTCGTTCAACACACAGAAGTTCGCCTTGTCTACCGGTATAAAAAAGGAGAAGCTGTCAATGACCCTATCCGGTCAGCTCGACCGTAGCAACGGCTACCGCGCCAACAGTGATTTCTGGCTTGCAAATGAATTCATGCAGGTGAACTATGCCGTCTCCTCCAAATGGTCGACAGGAGGTACTCTCGACATGACCCAGAGTTATGCCAACAATCCCGGGACCATCCAGGACCCGCTTGAAAACATGTGGACAAGGATTTTCCGCGGCACAGGCGGCATTTACCTTAAAAACACTTACGAGAAAGCGGATGGGGGAGTGCAGGCATATATCAACTGGGGCCGCCACAAGCTTGATGACGGCAATGCCCCCGGTGCCGCTCCTAAGGATTACCTTTTCAACTCCACCGATTATAATATGGGTGTCACAGCCTACGAAAATTTCTATCTCTGGCAGGCGAACACCCTTTCTGCGGGAATTGATTTCCAGCATTGGGGCGGACATATATGGAATACAGGCAAGGAGGACCCGAGTGTGCGCTCGGCGGAATCCACTCACCATGTCAATGAGATTGCGGGATATGTGATGATGCAGCAAGGACTGATAAGCAACATCCTTAACCTCAATGCAGGAGTGAGGTTGCAGCACGGTTCCACTTACGGTAACGTATGGGTGCCTCAGGCGGGATTCATTGTGCGTCCGAGCAGTTCTTCAAGCATCAAGGCATCTTTCAGCAAAGGATTCCGTTCCCCTAATATCCGTGAACTGTACCTTTATCCGCCGGCAAATCCTGATTTGAAGCCGGAATATATGCTGAATTATGAACTGAGTTACCGCCAGCACCTGCTTAATGGCGACCTTATGTTTGGAGCTGCTTTGTTCTTTATCGACGGTGACAATATGATTCAGACAGTAAGGGTCGACGGTCGTCCGCGGAATGAAAATACAGGTAGCTTCATCAATAAAGGTTTTGAGCTGGAGGGAGCTTACCGGATATCGCCGAAAGTGACATTGAGCGCAAACTACAGCTATCTCCACACCAATGCCCAAACCCTGTATGCTCCTAAAAACAAGCTCAATGCCGAACTTACATACACACCCGGCAATTTCAGTTTCACCGTTGACGAAACAAGTATATGGAGCATGTATAACGGCGCGCCTGATTCAGGCAAGGAGAGCTATACACTGTTGAATTTCCGTGGCGCCTACACTCTTAAGGCAAAAGTTCCCGTGACATTCTCTGTAAAAGTCGATAATATCACGAACAAGCATTATCAGGTGATATACGGTTGTCCCATGCCTGGCACAACGATAATGGGCGGCGTGGAATTCAAATTCTAATTGAACCCGGTATTTTTTATTAACGAAGAATGAAATCTGAGTCGTTATCCTTATTGTTGGCGGGGTTGCTGTTGTACTCATGTACCTCGAATAAACCTCGGCATGAAGCGGAGGATAAGTTCCAGCCGGTTACTGTTAAGGATTCTATAGCGGCTGCACTGGATTACCAGCTTGAGCATTACCCATCCTCCCAATATCGTGATATTTACAAGAATTTCATGCAGGATTACTTTGGACCGGGGCATATATTGACGGATACCGCCGCTTCATCACGCTACCTGCTGCATGAACTTTCTTCTGCCGGGCAGTTTGAAGGCCCGTTATATGAACCGACAGGGTATAAAGGCAATTTCTACCGTGTGAACCTGTCACTTATCAAGGATAGCATTGTACCCTATGATATTTTCTTCACTGAATTCGTCGGAAGCATGGATGGAATTGTTCCGCCATCCGGAGAAGAGTGGATGAGTACCTGGAATCTTATAGACTCAGTTATAATAAGCAGAGGTGTGCGCTTCTTGGATGAAGAAAACGATCGTCAGGCTATGGAGGCTCAATTTAAAGGGGGTGACTATGTTGTGCACCATAGCCAGCGATTTAACGATTCAGTGCATTTCCATTATCGCATAATCTCCCGTGACAGATTTGAAAATGTCATCCGTCCTTTAATAGAAAGGAATGCACGGGGAGTGGCAAAATAGATTCTATGTCTGATTTTTAAGATACAATAATAGTGAGAATCCTCTATATTGCAACGATATAAGTACTACTTGGTACTTTCCGGTTTGTCCTTCTTCATGCTCACGACGGCGAGCACGGGGAGGGACAAATTGTATTTAAGGGCGAGGACGCGGAGCAGTATCACTGTTGCCGCGCAACTTATCTGCTGTGCAAACGGGGTTCCGCCGCAAATGTTTATAACCCACCAGACAAGCGCTCCGGCAAGGCAGGCAGTCGCATAGATGTCCTTTCTGAAAACAAGCGGCTCCTCGTTGATGAGGATGTCACGCAGCACACCGCCGAATGCGCCGGTGATGATACCCATGACAGTCGCCACCCACATCGGGTAGCCTGCCGCAAGGCTTTTCTGAATGCCAATCACACAGAATAGCGCGAGGCCGACGCTGTCGAAGATAAAAAGGATTTTGTCGCGGCTCACGAGGAAGCTGCGGAACACCATTACTGTAACAAGTGAGAATGCGGTGATGCCTACGTACCATCCGCTCTGCATCCAGAAGACCGGAATGCCGATAAGGAGGTCGCGGAGCGTACCGCCACCGATTGCTGTAACAAGTCCCACAGTGTAAGCGCCGAACCAGTCAAAGCGCTTTGTCGCGGCAAGTCGTATGCCGCTTATAGCGGCAGCGACAGTGCCTATCATCTCGATTATAAAAAGAAAGGTTGTCTCCATTGCACAAGCGCCCCGACTTATGCCGGGGCACTCTGCAAATGTAGTAAATTTTCTAATAACTTCTTATTTGTCGCCGATAAGTTTGGTGAGAAGCGCATCAACTTCCGCAGCTTTCGGCTCTACGGCTAAAATCTTACCATCGGGAGCCACAAGCAAAATTTTGCCTCCGGCATTATTAGCACCATATTTTAGCCAAATATTACCGGCATCATTGAGCTCGACAAGATTGAGCCACGGATATCCATCTGATTCTATAGAGTATTCCATTGCTTTTGTATTCTGGCTTTCCCGTGCAATTCCCACCACGGTAAATCCTTGGTCTTTCCATTTCTCATAAACAGGAATCAACTCCATGGAGTGCTTTCGGCATGAGCTGCACCATGACGCCCACAGGTCGATAATGGCATATTTACCTTTAATGAGGTCAGAGAGGGTATGCATATTTCCCTGAAGGTCCGGAGCGGTGAAATCAGGATAATTTGCACCGACCTCAGCCTTTTCATTTGCTATGTATTGTAGGATTTCTATTCCAAGGGGATTGTTCTGGTAGCGGGTTGCGTAAACACGTTTGAAGATATCAAGTGCTTCGTCAAGATTGGTTTCCTCGATCATGTCGTCATATATCAAGGATAGTCCAACAATGGACGCATCCTCTTCAATAAACTTCATTCGCTCTTTTTTAACGAGGGCATTTACAGAATCAATTTTGGCGAGAATAACTTTTGCCGCAGGAGATAGATCATCGCTTGTTTCGTGCATTTTTTCCAGATTTATCCTCAGGGCATCCCTTTCCTCCTGAGGTGTGTTCTGATCATTTAGTTTGGCGAAGATTTCATATGCTTTCTCTGAATAGAACTGCCCAGAGTCCATCAAGCTTTTTTGTTCCTTGAGAACTCCGCTCCCATCCAAAATGTCTTGCCGCTTAGAGTAATGACCAAGTAGTTTTTGAGTGCCCGGTCCTCCAGTCGTATTGTTCCAACTGTAGCTTTCCTCATCGCTGAAATCAAATTTCACAGTGTCGCCCTCGGCAATAAAGTGGTGATTGTACCAGCTTCCTGTGGCAAGCCGCTCTATAACAACCATTATTTCATAAGGCACGGTGTCTGGAGTGCATAAATCATACTCAAACTTGCCGTTGTTGACGGGAATCAAAATAGATTTTGCCACTCGAGCATCCTTGTCGAATGGCAATAAGGCAATCCAACTTGCATCGGGTCGACCGTTTATTACACCGGTCAGATGAGTTTGGATTCCGCTCGGACGGTAGTTCAGATTTATACCGCGGGTATTCCAGATACCAAACTTGCCGATGAAATCAAATATGCTGTCGGATGGAGCGAGACGGTCAAACACAAAAGTCGCGCGGATATGGGCGGAGTCATCGCACACATAGCCAGGTATTGTAATCTGGTTTTTACCTTCGCCAAGTACTTTGCTTTCAAACTCCACCCCTTCAATGCGTATAACCGGATATTCATTGTCGGTAATCTGACTGATAAGACGGAGAGAAGTATCGGCAACTTCCCATTTGCCAGGACGGGCATATATGTCAGCGTCAATCCTTGTTGCGGTATCGGAAAGATGTATCGCGGCGATGCGGAAGTTGAGTTGACCTGATTCGAATTCAGGAGCTTTGACTGTGCGCGGAGCCGCTGCGGTCAGTGTCAGCAGGAGTAATGCTCCGAGAGCAAAAATCGAATAGCTTTTCATGTTTATATTATAATGTGGGAATATCAGCGCAAAGATAAAAAAAAATCGTAATTTTGTGGACTCAAATCCAAATAAGATAATGTATTGATATGAAATCATTGAATATGACAATAAAGTGCCTTGGGTCAGCAGCTTTGATAGCGTTGGCAAGTTGCGGCGGAGGCAATGAATGGAAAGTCAGCGGACAAATCGAGGGCGCTGACGGGCAGACTATGGTTCTGGAGGCTTCGTCCAACGGGCGTTGGTTTCCGATTGATTCAGTAAAACTCAATGAGGCAGGAAATTTCAAGTTCCGCCACGCTGCCGCCGGTTACCCTGACATCTACCGTCTGCGCCTTGGCGACAAGTCGCTTTATTTCCCTATTGACAGCATTGAAAGCGTGACAGTGCTTTCAAAGGCATCCGCTTTTGACACGGAGTACACTCTTACCGGAAGCGAAAGCGCGGAGATGCTCATGCATGTTGACCGCAGGGTCCGCGAAGCGATTGCCCGTAACGGGCTTGCCGCCCTTCCCGGCGACACATTGCTGAAACGCGAGCTTGGCGGAATGATGCTCGGCGACCCCGCAGGCATCGTTTCCTATTACATCATTAACAAGAAAGTTGGTGGAGTTGCGCTGTACAATCCTGAAAACAAGGGTGACAACCGTATTATAGGTGCAGTGGCAAATGCATTTGACCAGTACCGTCCCGATGACCCCCGCACCAAGTACCTCCGCAACCTGTTTATCAGCAACCGCAGGGCGGCAACCGGCACAGTGGCGACAATTGAAGCTCCCGAAGTAGCTCTTTTTGAAATAGATCTTTATGATAACAAGGGTGTGAAGCACAGCCTTAACAAGGTAGCCGAGGAAAACAAGGTTGTAATCCTCAGTTTCACCGTTTACGGTGCGGAAGCATCTCCTGCGTACAATGTCGAGCTCAACAAGGTGTATGACCGCTACTCAAAGTCCGGTCTTGAAATATTCCAGGTAGCCCTTGACGAGGATGAGTACCAGTGGAAGCAGAGCGCGAAGAACCTCCCTTGGGTTACTGTTTACAATTCTCCTGCCGATGGCGTGCAGACCCTTGCCAACTATAATGTGCAGCTCCTCCCAACCACATATATTATTGTCAATGGTGAGCTGCTTGACCGCGTTGCTGACCCGGCACAGATAAGTCAGACAGTTGCAAAATACCTCTGATAGTAATTTTACTGCATAATGAAAAGGTGCGTCAAAATCAATTGGCGCACCTTTTATTATGTCTTGAAAATGAGTGTTTGCAGATTTATCCGGCGAAGTGGAAGAGTAGCGCCGTGCTTATGCCCATGTAGATTACCATGCCTATTATGTCATTGGTGATAGAGATGAACGGTCCGGTTGCAAGCGCCGGGTCTATTTTCAGTTTTTCGAGTGTCAACGGCACGAATGTGCCGAACACGGAAGCGAATATCACCACTGAGAAAAGCGACAGTGAAACCGACAGGGTGGTAGTGAAATGCCCGGTACCGAGTTTCAGGAAGTTGTACAGGAACACAAGGAGTGAAATAATGCATCCGTTGATGAGTCCTACTCCAAGCTCCTTAAGCAATTGCCGACCTGAGTGGCGCATATCCAAAGAGCCGTTTGCAAGACCCTGAACCACAATAGCGGATGATTGTGTACCGACATTACCGCCCGTACCACCGATTAGCGGGATAAAGAGCGCAAGCATCGGGTCCATCGAGAGGCCGCCTTCAAAATTGCCGAGGATAAGCGAGTTACCGATTCCGCCGAGCATTCCGATGAGGAGCCAAGGAAGACGTGCTTTTGTCTGGGTGAAGAGGGTGTCGTCGGTTTCGACATCGCTGGAGAGACCTGACGCGAGCTGATAGTCACGCTCTGTTGATTCACGCACCTGGTCCATTACGTCGTCGACAGTGATTCTGCCGACAAGGCGACCTATGGAGTCGATGACCGGCATTGCCACAACGTCGTATTTCTCAAATTCAAGCGCCACTTCATCTACCGGTGTTTCCGCTTTCACTGCAACGGGGTCCTCCTCCATGACGTGCTTGACTTTTGATACGGAAGGGTGGGTGATGAGTGTTTTCAGCGGCAGGATTCCTTTGAGGCGGTAATCATTGTCAACGATATAGACATTATAAATCTCGTTCATGTCCTCCGCCTGCAGGCGCATCTGCTTGATGCATTCCGGCATGCTCCAGTTTTCGTTGACAACAATCATCTCAGTACCCATGAGACCACCTGCGGTGTCCTCGTCGTACTTAAGAAGGTCTATGATGTCACCTGCTTGCTCGACGTCATCGATATGGGACAGAATCTTGTCCCTGTCCTCTTCGTCGAGCTCCTGGATGATGTCTACTGCATCGTCGGTGTCGAGGTGGTCGATGAACTGCTTCGCAATCTCCTCGGCAGGCATATTGCTGAGTAGCTTGCGGCGGTCATCCTCGTCAAGCTCCATGAGCACATCCGCCGCAATGTCGCCGTCAAGCAACTTGTACAGGAATTCAGCCTGCTCAAGGTCAAGCTCCTGGTACAGCTCGGCTATGTCCGCGGGGTGAAGGTCGGCAAGCTCGCTGCGCGCCGCCTCCTCATCGCCGCGTTCAATAATGCTGCGGATATTTTCGAGATATTCCGGTGTATATTCCTTCATCAGGCTTGCTGTCTTGTACTTGCGATAATATTGGTGAGTTCAATGAACTGCTCCACGCTCAGCTGCTCCGGGCGAAGAGCCATCAAGGGTATGTCCGGCATCACTGCGCCCTGCGGGAACAGCCCGCGGAGAGAATTGCGCAATGTTTTACGGCGCTGCCCGAAGGATGTCTTGACAACTGTTTTGAACAGCTTTTCATCGCAGCCGAGGTCAGTCACCGAGTTCCGGACCATTTTAATGACTCCGCTTTTAACCTTGGGCGGGGGATTGAACACATTCTCGTCAACAGTGAAGAGGTATTCAACCTTGTACCATGCCTGAAGGAGCACACTGAGTATGCCACGCGCTTTCCCTCCCGGAGCAGCGGCAAGCCTTTCGGCGACCTCGCGCTGCAACATTCCGGAGCAGCACACCACCTGGTCCTTGTAGTCAAGGACATGGAAGAAAATCTGGGAAGAGATGTTGTAAGGATAGTTGCCTATCACGCAGAATTTCTGACCGTCCGGATATATCTCCGCAAGGTCTGTTGTGAGGAAATCGCGGTGGAGAATCCTTCCTTCAAGCTGGGGAAACTCCTTGTTGAGGTATTCCACGCTTTCTCCGTCCACCTCCGCAACCTTGACATCATGCCCTTCTTCAAGCAGGAACCGGGTTAGTACTCCCATTCCGGGACCGACCTCCATTACCGGCAGGTTTTTGTATTCGTCAAGCGTAGACGCGATTCTGCGGGCTATGCCCAAATCGGTAAGGAAATGTTGACCAAGCGCTTTTTTGGGTTTGACAGGGTTCATTATCGGGGTGGATTAGAGTGAAGCGGAAAAAGTGGTGTTTTATGTCAGAGGGTGTTTGTGCCTTCAACGAGTTTGCCCATAGCCCATACCGCACGCAGGTTGAGATCCTGGTCGAGAATGAGTATATCGGCATCCTTGCCTTTTGAAAGGGAGCCTTTGCGGTCGTAGACGCCCATGATTTTCGCGGGTGTCTCGGAAGCCATGCGCACAGCGTCCTCAACAGGAATGTCAGCTTTCTGCACGAGGGTGCGAATCAAGCGGTCCATTGTAGCGATAGAGCCGGCGAGCGCAGAGCGGTCAGAGAGCTTGCACACTCCGTCCTCGATGATGACACGCGGGTCGAAAGCTCCTGATTCCTCAGCGCATGCGCATGCAAGCGCGTCAGTGATTACGCAAGCGCGCTCAACACCTTTGATTTTATATACGAGCCGCAGTATTGTAGCCGGAACATGGATGCCGTCTGCAACAACTTCCACAGTCATGTCGTCAATTAGGTAAATGCTCTCTACAGTGCCTTCGTACTTGTACTCGCGGCGCTTATGGAAACCGGGCATTGCATTGTAGAAGTGTGTGGCATGGGTGTAACCGTTGTCCCATGCTGCCTTTATGTCATCAAACTCCGCCTGAGTGTGAGCCACGGAAGCAAGGAGTCCTTTCCCGCTTATGTATTTGCCGAACTGCATTGCTCCGGGGAGTTCGGGAGCGGCGTCCCAACGCTTGATGCAATCCCATGTCTCAACAATGGGGATGTATTCTTTAGGATCCGGATCCTTGATATATTCCGGAATCTGTCCTCCAGCCATTTTCTGGTTTAGGTAGTGACCTTCGAGGTGCAGACCGAGAACCGGGCTTCCGGGTTCCTTCATCAAGCGGGTGCAAGTGTCAGCCGCACGGTTAATCATGTCGACTGATGAGCTTGACAGAGTGGGGAAAATACTTGTGGTGCCATGCTTCATGTGGGTCTGTATTGCTGTGCGGAACGCCTCTTCAGTACCTTCCATGAAATCTCTGCCGCCACCGCCGTGGCAATGTATTTCAACGCCTCCGGGCACTACATACATGCCTTTTGCATCAAAAAGTTCGGCTCCGATAACTGCGAGATCGCAGTTTGTAACTTCAAGAATCTTGTCGTCGCGCATAAGTACCGACCCATCCTTGAGCCATCCGGACGGAGTGAGAATCTTAGCGTTGATAATCTGAGTAAGCATAGCTGTGACTTTTGGTTTAATCTAATGCAAAAGTAGTCAAAGAAAACGAAAAGGTCTGCAGCGGAGGGAAATTTTTTGCCTACTATGCAGTGTGCCGGACTATAAGAATTTTTGTCCCCGGCACCTCAGGCTGAAGCAAAAGTTGATGAGACAGGTTAGATATTTTTAATATATGTACCAAATTGGATACCATTTGTTATCTTTGTGACTAATAAATACATTGTATTATGGAGATTGTAAGCGCAAGAGATTTCAGAGGTAACCAAACAGCAATACTATCCAAAACGTTGAGAGGGGAGTCCGTGTTACTAACCTCCCGTATAGGCACCTTCAAAATTATTCCTGTTGATGAGAATGACACGTTGACCACACGAATATGCGAGGGTTTGAAAGAAGTACAGTTGATGGAGAGCGGAAAAATCCCCAAAAAATCAGCAAAAGCATTCCTCGATGAGCTTTGAAGTCATAATTACGAACCGGTTTGAACGGTCAGCAAAGGCTCTTAACAAAAGACATCGTTCATTTAAAGCAGATTAAGGAGAACTGATAGTCCCTTTGGAGCATAATCCTTTCCAGTGGGATGAGCTTACTCCCGGAATCCGTAAGGTTCGCATGTCAATCACATCCAAGGGAAAGAGTAAGTCCGGTGGTGCAAGGGTAATAACCTATACAGTGCTTGCTACCGAGAATGGAGGACGAGTGTACCTGCTTGACATTTATGACAAGACAGATTATTCTACCGTAGATGTGGCGATACTTCAAAAAATGGTGAAGGATATGTTTTCTTAAAGCGAGTAAATTTTCTCCGGAATATACTTGCTACCGCATTAACACCGGTCTTTTGGTTTTCACGAGCTTGAGTTTGCTCCCTTTTATTTTAATCGGTGCGGTGTCAATCTCCGGGAACCGCTGTTTTTCCTGCCGTGCAACCGGAGCGTTCCGCTCAGTCCGGGAGCTATCGGCAGGCTCAGCCAGTTCAACTGCATGACTATCTTCGGGTCGCTGCGCGGCGGCTTTCTTAGCCGCACGCGCTTCACGAGCCCGAGCCTTCTCGTCAATCTCGTATCTTATAAAGTCAAACGCCATTCTTGAGAGCGGCTGCATGTCAATGATATTTCCTGTCGCAGCATATTCTATAACGGCATCAAGCACCTCGCGGCGAATTTCTGTTGAGTATGACTGAAGGATTTTGTGCCATTTGAGGCTGAATGTGAAGTTCTTCATAATTAGAGTGATTTTTCAGTGAATAATTACGGATACAAAGTTAGTGCCGGTGCGTACCGTCACGGTTGCACACCGACACTAATAAAGGTTAATAGAAAGAAATATTTTTCAGCGCACCCAGAGCATGGGGTTGAGCTTCGTGCGCTCTTTGCGCAGCTCGAAGTGGAGGATTGCGCGGTTGTCCTCATCCGGGTCGGTGATAATCGTGCCGAGGGTTTGTCCTGTACGCACCTTGTCACCGTTTTTCACACTGATAGCATCCAGATTTGCATAAATGGTTAGATAATTGCCATGACGAATCATGACAATAGTGCCGTAGCCGGGCTGCTTGAATGTTGCGGACACTGTGCCGTCAAAAACCGCCCTTGCCTGCTTGGATGATATAGCTTCGATGTCTATGCCGGAGTTTTCGGTTTCGACATGGGCAAGCTGCGGATGCTTCTGTCGCCCGAATCCCCTTACAATCCGATATTTTCCGGCAACCGGGAAAAGGAGTTTGCCCTGATTGCTTTCAAACGAGCCTGTGAGGGCGCGGTCTGCGGCTGCAACAGAGGTTGAGGGTGGCGCAGGTTTAGCGGGTTCCGGTGTTTTAGCGGGTGTTTCAGCCGGTTTAGGGGAAGGTGTCTGTGCAGTCGCTTTCTTTTTCGCTTCCGCCTCTTTGCGTTTCCGCTCCTGCTCCTTGCGTTCCGCTTCTTTGCGCTGGCGCTCTATCCGCGCTTGTTCTTCAGCTATGATTTTGTCAAGTTCCCGGTCAAGCCGTCGTTGCTGCTCCTCCTTTTCGCGCAGGACGGTGCGTAGGTTATTGCCTTCGGATTTGAGCTGTGCTACAACTTTGTCAGTCTCGACGCGCTTCTGCTCAAGGTCTTTACGCAGCATATTGAGTTTTGAGAGCTCTATGTTGCGTGAGCGGCGCACAGTGTCAAGCGCTGTTTTCCTCTCTTTGAGAAGGTCTTCCGTTGCCTTGATGTCCTGAGCCTTACGCTTGCGCCATTTGTCGAACTGCTGCATATAGCGGAGCTTGCGGTATGCTTCAGAGAACGAATCTGATGAAAAAATAAATGCAAGAGAGCCCATAGCGCCTGAAGTACCCTGCATTTTCCTGAGTGACTTCACATAGCTGTCGCGCAGCGATGCCATGTGGGAGTTCAGGGCATTAATAGAATCGTTTATGGTGTTCAGCCGGCGGTTTATCGAGTCAACGCCGACCTGCATTTTGCTTATTTCCGCACCTTTAGCTTCAATTTCGCCATTAAGGCTATTGAGCCGCGACAGCTGCTTCTTAGTTTCGCGGGTATTGACGTTTATTTTCTGTGTAGTTTCTTTTATCTGCTTTTTCGTTGCCTGCTGCTCCTTTCGTATTTTTGCAGCGTCGCGCTTGGGCTTGACCGCATAGGAATCAGAGCATAACGCAAGTGAAAGGGCTATTATAGCTAAAATATTTTTCCACATATATCAAACCTGAGTGATTTGTTGCAGGACATACTCAATCATAGCGATGGTGAGAGTGATTTGGTTATGTCCGAGGCATTTATCCGCGTGTATTTTCCGGAAAGCTTCACCTCCCTCGGCTCTACTTCCGCATTCCACCGCGCTTTGCTCCACTGCCATTCTATAGTTGCTGTTATCTCCTTTTTGCCTTTGCCGGGCTCTACGGCAATAACTGTCTGCTCCGCCATCTCACCGTATGGCGTTGCAACAGTTGACGGGTAGGTCAATGTTACTGTTGCCGCATCAGGTTTTACGAACAGTATGCGGCTTATCATGTTCCCGTCTATCTCCATTGTGACAGTAGCGCCCTGAGGCATGCTTTCAGGCAGGATTACCGGATGTCCGGTGAGAATATCCTGCACTGTAGAGGCATTGAAGGGAATATTGGCAAGAAATTCGGAGATATTCTGACCGATATACTGCTTATGTAATTTGTCTACCACGAGGACGCTATCGTTTGTAGCCTGGGCAACAAACACTTCCATTCCGAGGAATTTTGCCGATACAGTTATGCTCGTGTCCCGTATCATTGTCACTGTGGCGCTGACGGAAAGGTTTGCAGGTGAAGTGAGGCGGAGTGTTGCGGGCACTCTCACCCTTGTCCATCCTTCAACGGTCTTTTCTGCGGGGCGGAGAGCCTCCTGCCGGACTGATTTACAAGAGTGGATTGACAGCGCAGTGATAAGCACTGCAAAGAGCGGTAATATTTTTCTTAGTGTCATTTGCTGAAGAATGTCTTATGCTTGACTTTTTTCGCAATAAGTTCGTTGTCCGGTTCAAGTTCGAGCGCCTTGCGCCATTCTGCAATAGCACGGTCGTAGTCCTGATTCATGAAAGCAATATCTCCGGCATGGTCATGTAGTTCCGCGCTGGGGGCATCTGTCTTTGCGAGTGCATCTTCTATTACCTCCAGGGCTTTCTTGTAGTCCTTCTTTTTAAACAGGACCCATGCGTATGTATCAAGCGATGTAGCTTCGTCCGGTCTCTCTGCAACGACCCTGAGAATCATCTCTTCGGCTTTGTCAAGGTCGCGGTCGGTACATGCAAGGTAGTAGGCGCAGTTGTTCAGCGCAGTCATATTTGCGGGATTAAGTTCAAGCGCCTTGTCATAATAAGCGAAAGCACTGTCCGGCAATTCCCTCGCATAAAAATTGTCACCCATGGAGGTAAGGAGTTCAGAGCGGATATCGGTATCTTCCGGGTCGGCTACTTCAAGTCCCTCCTTCAAGTGTTCCATAGCCGGCTCATACACGCCTTCCTGAGTAAGCGCGGTGGCGACAAGGAGATGCATGGTGGGGTTCTTGGGGAAGAAGTGGATTCCCCGCAATGCGCTTCTGAGCGAACTTTTATAATCTTCCAGCCTGAGGTACAGAGTGGTGAGGGCAAGCCACTGGTTCTCGTCATCCGGGTTGAGGTCAAGGGAGTATTCCGCCTGCTCCGCGGCATTTGCGTAATCTTCGATTGCGATAAGGTAATCACGGTAAAGGTTGCGCACAGTCACCTCATGGGGGTGCATCTCAATGAGGCGGGTGTACATTTTGTTGATTCTCGGGCGCTGGCTCTCGTCATTGTAGAGCCCCGCGGTATAATCCCTAAGTATCTCGACTTTAGGCTCGATGTCGAGGTTATCCTGCTCAAGTGCGCGGAAAATCTCACGGTCGTAGGCAACGCTATCACCTTTCTGCTTGTAGAACATCGCCCTTGAATAGTATGCGAGCCCGTTTGAAGGATCAAGCTCAACAGCTTTGTCGTAGAACACTATAGCTGAATCTTTCCGGTCAAGCTGATTGAATACATCTCCGGCAAATATGTTGTATTCCGGGTTAAGAGGACTTGTGGCAAGAAGTTTGCGTGCCTCGTTGAGCATTGCCGCAGTGTCGGACCGCAGGTATTGCATCTGGATTTTGCGTGAGGTGAGCTGCAGCCCCGGTCCTTGTGCCATTTCAAGGGTGTCATACAGTTGCAAAGCATGCTCAAGGTTGTCGCTTTCTCCTGTAGAAGCAAGCACTTCGGCATAGCGCACAGCGAGCTCAGGACGTCCCGGATGCTGGTTGTATAGCCTGCCCCAAGTGTTTATTGCATTCTCTTTTTCGCCAATCTGCGAAGATATAGCGGCATAAAGCACATTGCTGTAGAAATCTTCAGGCTCCTCACCGACATATTTGCCCATAAGGCGATATCCCTCACCAAGGGAGGCTGTGTCGCCGTGCGACAACATCATCATGTTATAGCCATGCTCAAATCCTAGGAAAGCATCTTGCGGGTTAAGTTCGTATGCCCTCTTGGTGAGTTCGTAATATGCATCCCGGCTATCCGTGTTTTTTGCTCTCAGAGCTTCAAGGTAAATGTAATCGGATTTTGCCGGGTCATTTGCCTGAACGGCAGCTTTTGGCGCGGAACATGAAACCGCAGCTGCGGCAACCGTGATTCCCGCAGCGAGAGACGCGAGTATGTTTGTCAGTTTTGACATCAGTAGTAATCAGTATGAATGATTGGAGGTTAGTTGGTGCCGGTGTGACCGAATGCGCCATCACCTCTCTTGGTTTCGTCAAGTTCTTTCGCCGGCTCCCATTCCACACGGGTGTAACGAGTTATTACCATCTGGCATATTCTCTCTCCGTCGGTAATTGTGTACGGCTCATTGGAAAGGTTGATGACGATAGCCCCGATTTCTCCACGGTAGTCGGAATCAACTGTGCCGGGAGTATTAACCAGAGTAATGCCTTTTTTGAGCGAAAGCCCGCTGCGCGGTCTCATCTGGCACTCGAACCCTACGGGAAGCTGTATGCGCAATCCGGTGGGAATCAATGCTCTTTCAAGCGGAGCGAGGGTAACGGGCTTGTCAAGGCACGCTCTTACATCCATTCCGGCGGCGTGAGGGGTTTCATACATAGGCAGTTCGTTGCCAGAACGGTTTATGATTTTTACTTTTACTGTATCCATATCAGTGGGAAATAATGACAATTACTCTAATTAAACAGCAAAAGTAGCCAAAAATATCTCAACATCCGCTATTTTTGAGGTTTACGGATGCAAAATGGGTCTAAAAAAGTAAAAAAGTAACCCCACCGTAGGGCGGCGAGGTTACTTATATAATATAAATAAGGTGTTGTTGCTGATAGCGGGATTAGAAGAGGCTCCAGCTAACTGTGAGTCCTGCCATGACGATAGCAACCATCGACATGAGTTTGATAAGGATGTTAAGGCTCGGACCGGAGGTGTCTTTGAAGGGGTCGCCTACAGTATCGCCGACAACGGTTGCCTTGTGCACTTCGCTGCCTTTGCCGCCGAAGTTGCCCTCTTCGATGTATTTCTTGGCATTGTCCCATGCTCCGCCGGCGTTAGCCATGAATATAGCGAGCACGAATCCTGCACTGAGTCCGCCGGTAAGTAGACCGATGACTCCGGGAACACCGAAAACAAGTCCTACGATGATAGGCACGATGATAGCAAGAAGCGAGGGGAACACCATTTCACGCTGTGCGCCTTTAGTGGAAATCTGCACGCAGCGCGCGTAGTCGGGTTCTGCTTCTCCGGTGAGAATGCCTTTGATTGTGCGGAACTGGCGGCGCACCTCCTCAACCATGTGTGAAGCGGCACGACCTACGGCGTTCATTGTGAGTCCGCAGAAAAGGAATGCCATCATTGCTCCGATAAACATGCCTGAGAGCACCATCGGGTTCATGAGGTTGACATTGTATGCCATCATGAAGTCGGTGAAGTTCGCGCTTTCGAGAGGAATGTTGGTCACTTCGTCGCTAAGTGATGTTCCAATCTGGATGAACTCTGTGCCGATGCGGTGGAGACCGATACGGATTTCCTCAATATATGATGCGAGAAGGGCGAGTCCGGTAAGCGCGGCAGAACCGATTGCAAATCCCTTGCCGGTAGCGGCTGTGGTATTGCCGAGTGAATCAAGTGCATCGGTGCGTTTGCGCACTTCAGCTCCCAGTCCGCTCATTTCAGCATTTCCGCCGGCATTGTCGGCGATAGGACCGTATGCGTCTGTGGCGAGGGTGATGCCGAGTGTGGAAAGCATGCCTACAGCGGCGATGCCGATGCCGTAAAGGCCCCATGAGATGTTTGCGAAGTCAAAGCCGGATGCAAGCCAGTAAGACAGGATGATTCCGGCAACAACTGCGATTACCGGCACTGCGGTAGAAATCATGCCGAGGCCGACACCTGAAATGATAACAGTTGCGGGACCGGTCTGACCGCTTTCCGCAAGTTTCTTGGTGGGTGTGTAGGACTGCGAAGTGTAATACTCTGTAGCCCTGCCTATGATTATGCCGACAAGGAGTCCGACAACAACCGCAAGTGAGATATTCACCCAGTTGGGTATCTGGAGAAGGTAGAGAATACCGAATGTAGCGGCGATGATAAGCACTGAGCTGAGGTTTGTGCCTGCGGCAAGAGAATTAAGGAGAGTTTTCATTGTGGCGTTCTCCTTGGTCTTGACGGCGAAGATGCCTATGATTGAGAGTACGATACCTACCGCTGCAATGAGCATAGGCGCGAGCACAGCCTTGATTTGAAGCGCAACAGCCTGGTCGGTTGTGAAATCGGATCCAATCATTCCTGCTCCTGCTGCAGCTCCGAGGGCTGCGGTGGCGAGGATAGAGCCGCAATAGCTCTCGTAAAGGTCGGCGCCCATGCCGGCTACGTCACCGACATTGTCGCCTACGTTGTCTGCGATAGTCGCGGGGTTGCGGGGGTCATCCTCGGGAATGCCTGCTTCAACCTTGCCAACGAGGTCAGCGCCGACGTCAGCAGCCTTGGTGTAAATGCCGCCGCCGACACGTGCGAACAGCGCCTGGGTTGACGCACCCATGCCGAAGGTAAGCATTGTGGTTGTAATCATTGTGAGCTTGTGTGTGCCGTCGGCGGGTTCAATCCAGTTGAGGAGGATATACCAGAAGGAGATGTCAAGGAGTCCGAGACCTACGACTACAAGACCCATGACCGCACCGCTTCGGAAAGCGACCCTTAGGCCAGCGTTGAGGGTCTGGCTTGCCGCATTTGCCGTGCGTGCAGAAGCGTAAGTGGCTGTTTTCATGCCGAGGAATCCGGCAAGGCCGCTGAAGAAGCCTCCCGTGAGGAACGCTACGGGCACCCAGGGATTCTGCAGGCCGAATCCGTAAGCCATAATCGAGAACAGGATAACGAGCCCGATGAACACGATGCCCACGATTTTGTACTGTTGGCGCAGATAGGACATAGCTCCCTGACGCACATAAGAAGCGATTTTGCGCATGGTGGGTGTGCCCTCGCTCTCGCGCATCATCTGCTTGTAGAAAAACCATGCCATGACAAGCGCAAGTATGGACGCTGCCGGCACAATCCAGAATAACATTTGATCCATTGAGATAAAAAATATGATTGGTTATAGATTCTCGGTAGTATAAGGTGTCGTGCCGTAGGTTCAACCGCGTGGCTCGCCACCGTTTAGTCGCACAAAATTAATAAAAATACGGTTTTATACAAAATAAAAATATGTGCCGGGAATCTTTTGCCGTCATAGGAGGTTCATCTCCGATTCGGCTGCCGCCTCCGCCGCGGTGCTGTATAATTGTTAAAAATTTCGCGGAGGCTTCTCGCCCTATTGCATAATCCGCTATTATTATGTAATTTTGCACTTAAAAGCAATTTTGATATGGCAATCCCTGTTGAAAAAATACATTCCCTTTCGGGGAAAATGGCGGACAGTTCTGTGCGTAAGGCATGAGGGCGGGGCATGATTCCCGCTCATGTACTTTGTGCCGCAGCAACAGGTAGTAATGCTAACGTAGTAATTATAAGGAGGATAAGAAAAAGTAAAAGAATCCAAGGGGTAGAGAGATGATCAAAGACACAATTATCATACTTGAACAGACAAGCCGGTTGGAAGTAATCACGCAGGAAGCGCAGGATTTTTGCTCGCGCGCTGCCACTGTCTGTGTAAATATTGATAGTTTCTTCGCCCGCAATGCTAATGCCTATGAGGCGCACGCGTCAAAAAATCAAAAAAATCAACCATTATGGACATAATGAATAAGACGAACCCCATACGGCAGCTGGCAACCGTGCTCATGCTACTGATGCTCGTGTTACCCCTCTCCGCGCAGGAAAAGGAGGACAGCGTGCGTGTTTTCCGGTTTTATGCGGGGTCGGATAAGTTCTACGCACCCGGAATGAACAATGGCGAAGAGCTCGCAAGGCTTTTTGACTTCGTGCAGCAGTACAAGGATATGATTCTCGCGCACGACATGATGCTCCATGTGGACGGCTACTGCAACTCCAAGGGGAGCGCCGCCGACAACCTCCGCACCGCCCGCACCCGCTCGAACAGGGTGAAGTCCGAACTCATTACCCTCAAAGGCATGAAGGAGGATTGCTTCATCACCCGCAACCATGCCGCGGAAGGTGATTTTGTGACGGTGCGCGTTAACATTCCCCTCTCCCTCATCCGCCCCATGCCGCAGCAACCGGTGGCACAGGAGGAAGCTCCCGCTCAGGAGGTTCTTCCGGCGGAAGAGCCGCAGCCGGATGAGGCTGTTGTGACCGAGGTCGTTGAGAGTGTCGCTTCCGGTGATGGGGATGCTCCGCAGGCGCCCCTCTTCAAGGAAAAGACCGATAGTCGCTTCGCTCTGAAGACAAACCTGCTCTATTACGCCATTCTCATGCCTAACATCGAGGTGGAGTGGAAATTTGCCGACCGCTGGTCAGCCGCGCTCGAAGTTCAAGGCGCCTGGTATGCGAAGGAAACTCCCCACAAGGTCTACCGTGTGGCGACAGCTATGCCCGAAGTGCGTTTTTGGGCTGTCAACCGCTCGCGGTGGAACGGCTTGTATGTCGGTCTGTTCGGAGGCGGAGTCATCTATGACCTCTGCAACGGCAAGAAGAAAGGCCATGAAGGCGAAGGCGCGCTCGCGGGCTTGTCCGCAGGTTATATGTGGGCGATTGGCAAGCATCTTTCCCTTGACGCGGGAATCGGCTTCGGCTACCTTCATGCGCGCGACAAGGTCTACCTCCCTCACAACGGGCATTACCTCTATCAGCTCACCAAAAACATCAACTACTTCGGGCCTCTCAGGCTCAGGCTGTCACTCGTTTGGCGGATTCCAAAGTAAAAAAAATCAATCGGTAAAATGAAAATTATTGACAGATATATCACTACAGCCGTTGTGCTCCTCGGATTCATGCTACTGCCTGCGTGTCAGCGCACCGAGTTGTGCTACGAGCACTTCCCCAAGGCGGCTCTCGCGCTCGAATGGGAGCAGGAGTGGGAGCGCGACTACGGCATGGCGCACCCCGCAAACTGGGATGCATCATACCACGGCTTTTCATACAACGACCTCAGACCCGCGACCCCGGAATGGGTTAACCTCGTCCACTACAGGGACAGCAACCACGACGGCGAGCACTACCTCGCTCCCGAAGGCGGCGATGTGCTCCTGCAGGATGAGGGCGAGCACTCGTTCCTTCTCTACAACGGCGACACCGAATATATCGTTCTCTCCGATATCGCCTCCCTCCCTGACGCCCGCGCCTCGGCAACACCCCGTTCACGCGCTACCATCACCTCCGTCATGGAGCGGCATCCCGGGGCAAGGTCCGCTAACCCGCCGGATGTGCTTTACTCCGCCTTCATGGAGAATGTGCCGCAGATTGGCGTGCACGAGACCAAGCAGCTCTCTGTAAGGATGCAGCCACTTGTCTACACCTATCTGATTCGCTACGAGTTTGAGCACGGCATCGAGCATGTGCATCTCGCGCGCGGTGCCCTCGGAGGCATGGCGGAGTCTGTATATCTGCGTGACGGCAGAACCTCCGATGAATCAATCATTGTTCTCTACGACTGCGACATCAAGGATTACGGCTGCGAGGCGCATGTGAGGTCATTCGGAGTACCCGGATTCCCCGATGAATATTACGGCTCTGCGGCAAAGGCGGCAGACCGTCCCTACACCCTCAATCTTGAAGTGATGCTTACAAACGGCACCACCCTACAGTTCAACTATGACATTGCCGACCAGCTCAAGAAGCAGCCGCGAGGCGGAGTAATAACCATTTCAGGCATTCGGATTGAAGACGAGCAGAACAGTGCTCCCATGGATTCAGGAGCATTTGATGTAGACCTCTCCGGCTGGGGGCAGGTGGATGTCGACCTACCGTTGCCACCTTATAATGATTAAGCCACTCTTTTAGAAAATAATAAAAATAAAATAACTAATTAAACTATCGATTTAGCAATGAAAAAGCATCTGTTTTCTCTGGCGGTAGCCGTTATGGCGCTCACTGCTTGTACTTCGGAAGAAGTAACTGATATAAGCCAAACTCAGGGCAATGCTATCAGCTTTGAAAATGTGGTTAACAAAAACTCCCGTGCGGTTGAAGGCGACCTCGACAAGAACTCTTTTGACATGTTCATGGTTTACGGATATTACACCAAGGAAAATTCATCTACTCCTATCCAGATTTTCAATGGTGTGCCTGTCAAGAAGGTTAATGGCTCATGGGTGTATGACGGTGTGCGCTACTGGATACCCAATTGCACATATTATTTCTATGCCTACAGCTGCGCTGACATAGCCATCTCCGCCGATAAAGGTTCACCTACTTTGACATTGACCAATGAATCTACACCATCTGGTCGCGCTTTGTCAATCATGAACTATCTGTGCGACACCAGACATCAGCACGATTTGGTGTATGCTGAAAACGGTCCTATTGTGTCTACAGAAAAAAACAACCCGCAGGTTTCCCTCCCCTTCAAGCATGCGCTTTGTAAGATTAAGGCAGTTTTTACAACCGACTTCCCTGATGGTTACACAGTTAAAGTCTCTGATGTGAAAATCGATGAATTTTATAATAAAGCCAATTTTAATGCCAGAAATAAATCGTGGTCAGGGTTTATTGAGGAAGATGGAGCATATATAAACCTTAATGTGGATCCTAATAAGAATACTATGACAAATGCTGCGAACAGCAAAGTCGAGACATCCGATATATTCATTATTCCTACCGTGTATCCCACAGATCAATGGGTGAAACTTCACTTTACCATTGAGCTCAGCAAAGGAAATGAAGTCGTTTTGCAGCGTAGCATCTACGGCTCATGGTCACCTAACTGGGAAGTTGGAAAAATCTATACCTACAACATCAACATCACCGGTTCATCCGCAGGTATCGAACCCATTGTATTTGCTGCGGCGCAGTCATTGGATGACAACTCATGGGATTCTTCACCGGAAGTGAATATGCAATTCGGTGTCGATACCAAAGATTGATAATACCCTATAATAACCCTCCGGGTTGGCACGAGGGCTCACCGGAAGCGGCGCCGCCGTAACACGCGCGAGACACAGAAACGAAGCCAAAAAGAACATTAATTAAATATTAATTGACGAAAAGGAAAAAAGAAAAATTTATATATGA
>CAMWQE010000011.1 GCA_947176335.1 uncultured Porphyromonadaceae bacterium
TGTAAGTTTTTTAGTAGTAAGTAGTTTTTGTTTCGTTTGACATTGCAAAGGTACGGCAAAAAATACCGTTCCAAATATTTTCAAGTTAACGAAAGTTAAAACCGTTACAGGGTTGTTACAACTTGTCGCAACCAATTGATTTATACCCATTTTACCTTAATTGGCAAAATTGATAATTCTAAAGCAAATTGCTCCTTCTATAGAAAATCAGTGCGGGGAATGGTTGCGGGGGTGATGGTGGAGGATTTCATCGCGGAGGCGGGTGCGATCGATATGGATATAGATTTCAGTGGTCGCTATGCTTTCGTGACCGAGCATCTGCTGGATTGCCCGCAGGTTGGCGCCTCCTTCAAGGAGATGGGTGGCAAAGGAGTGACGGAGGGTGTGGGGGGAGATGGTTTTGTGTATGCCGGCAGTTTCGGAAAGCCGCCGGATGATAGTGAATATCATCTGACGGGTCAGCCGCGTCCCCCTGCGGTTGAGAAAAAGAATCGCCTCCTCGCCGGATTTGACCGGAATCTCCGCCCGGGCATCGAGATATTCAGTAATACAGTCTATTGCTACCGGCGATAACGGCACAAGCCGCTCCTTGCTGCCTTTGCCGTTGACAAGAAGATAGGATTCCTTGAGGTATATGCGGGGAATCTCAAGATTAACGAGCTCGGACACGCGCAACCCGCAGCTATACAATGTCTCTATAATCGCCCGATTTCGCACCGCTTCTGCCGTGGTATAATCAATAGCGTCTATAAGAGAATCTATTTCCTCAAGCGTAAGCACCTCCGGAAGATGCAACCCCGTGTGCGGCGATTCAAGGAGCTCAGTGGGATTTACCTGTATGACGCCACTGTAGCGGAGAAAGCGGAAAAAGGATTTGATGCTTGACACAATGCGCGCCTGCGAGCGCGGGGAGATGCCAAGGTCATAAAGGACGGCGCAATACTCGCGGAGGTTCTCGACAGTCACGTCAGCGGGAGCGATTGCCTTGGAGTCAAGCCACTCTGCAAGCCGGCATATATCACTTGTGTATGCTTCCCTGGTGTTGTCACTCAGCCCACGCTCAAGGAGAAGGTGGGCATCGTATGAGTCAATAAGGTTTTCGAATTGCATCACCTTATATTATATAAGGAGCTTAAATTTCTGCCGGGGACGGTCACCGCCGACAACCACCGCCTGGCGCAGTCCCACGAATGCCATACCCCCGGCTTCAACCTCAGACAGTATTTCCGCCGAGCGCGCATCGCGTATGTCCGTAAAAACAACAGCCCCTGATGCCGCGATAATCGACCTCAGGTATGAGATGCCGACAATTGCCTCGGGAGGAACAACTGCGAGTTTGGGAATATGTGGTGCGGCTTCCGCTTCACGCTTTGCGATAGAGACGGCAACCGCCTGAGAGTCGGAAAGCGGGCCGGTGACAATAACCGCAGCCGGCGCAAGATCCAAAATAATGCGGTACAGGCGGCGGGAAGCCTCGGATGCTCCAATCTGCTCATAGGCATAATAGCCACCGGAGGAACAGAGCACCTCAGTGATGAACCGGAAAGCAAATGGAGAGTGGACCCCAAAGCCTTTGGAACGCCATGCCCTCAAGGGGATTGAGGCAATAGCCCTAAGCCATCTCTTCATTTGAGGCTGTCGATGACGATTTCCGTAGAACAGCTACCACAAGCGCCGCAGCGAAGAGAATGTATATGACAATCACCGCAACGCGGGCGGCATTAGTAGCATTGTTAATAGCCTGCGGTTCATACCACATTTCAACAGTGTGGGAGCCGGCAGGCACATTCATGGCACGGAGGAGATAGTTTACGCGACCGATATCAGCGGGTTTACCGTCAATTGCAGCATGCCAGCCCCACGGGAAGTAGACTTCGGAGAAAACAGCGAGTGCCGGGGCTGCGGCATTTATATGGTAGGTCAGCTTATTCGGGGCGTAAGATGTCAGGAATATAGTATCACCAGGTGATGTGTGAGCCGGGGCAGCAAGAACATCGGCAAAAGAGCGGTCGGCAACCGCAGTGGTTGCTGGTTTTATGGTGGAAAGTGCTTCCATTTCAGCATCCGGTCCGTCAACAAAGGCGAGTTCATCAACAAGCCATGCGTTGCCAAGCGCCTCATTGTTATACAGGGGTTTACCGGAGGGGTCAATGATATATTTAGCGTTGAGCATATTAAGTACCTCCCAGTCGGCATCGGTCTGCGCCCCTTGCAGGAATCCGTTCAGATGACGGTCAATAATGTCCTGATAGCGGGTAAGCTTAGCTGCGTGGTAGCCTCCTATTGTCTTGTGGTAATATGAAGGTGCCGCCTGCCAGAAACGGGGAATGTCCATGACGCGATAGTGCGCCGCCGTGTCAGACAGGATAGCGCGGTCTGCATCGGAGAGAGGGAATGGGTCGGAGTGCGAAAGCTGCGGGGTCAGGAAGCTATCTGTGTTAAGATACCGCTTGTTGACAGAGAAAAGGTCAGCCAGGATAAGGAAAGCGCAGGCGATAATCGCGGGCGCAGCATTGAGTTTGCACTGAATGAACATAAAGAGCACTATTCCTGCCGCGAGGATAAAGAGGAGGCTGCGGAAGCTATCGGCAGAGACCATTGAATGACGAAGTGACTCAACAGCATCGTACAGACGAGGATTCTGGAGAGAAAATACTGCCGCATGCTCCTGGTCAAGTCCCATAGAAGCAAGCTGCCTGGCTATCATAGAATCAATGGCGCGATCATTTTCAGTAATCACATCGCCAAATATTCCAGGGAATATCGCTCCAATAAGACAAATTGCAGCAGGAACGCCAAAACACCATATAAGCGGCTTGCGGTACTGCTCCCACCTGTCCTTGGAAACGATTATTTTCTGGAGTGCCATAGCTGCAAGAAGCGGCATGGTAAATTCCGCGATGACGAGTATGCTCTCGACTGTGCGGAACTTGCTGTACATAGGCATGTAGTCAATCATCAAATCGGTGAGCCACATGCAATTCCGACCGAGGGCGAGGAGAACAGAAAGTGCGGTAAGAATCAGGAGCGCCCATTTTACCGGGCCTTTGACTATCACGCATCCAAGGAGGAACAGAGCAAAAACAATCGCTCCTACATAGACTGGACCGTTAGTCCCTTCCGGTTCGCCGAAATACTGGCTCATATAGTCAAGATACTGAGCCTCCTGAGGGGACAGCTCCGCCTGGTTAACCATCTCCTGCACCTCAGGCAGCTTAGACAGCGACAGCTGGTGGTTCTCCCCTTTCTCAGGTTTGTTGGATGCACCTCCTTTTACATTTGGTATGAGCAGAGTAAATGTTTCAGAAGTACCGTAACTGTACTGGGTAATATAGTCACGGTCAAGACCACCTGAAGCCGAACCGGAAGATTCACCACGGTTGAGTTCGCTATGACCGCCTCGCATAGTGAATTTGGAATACTCGTATGTGCTGTATAGTCCAGGCAAATTTGCAACGACCCCAAGTCCGCCTGCAACTATCAATACAGCTGTAGCAATGCCCCAACGACGTAATTTGCCTTTCTTCACCGCCTTTACCAGATATGCGATAGCAAGACCAGCGATCACGAAGAGGAAATAGTAGCTCATCTGGACATGGTTACTGCTAATCTGCAGCATCGAGAAGAGAGCGGCAAGCGCCGCCCCGGACAAGTACCTGCCACGGTAGCACAGAATGACCCCGGCAATCGTCGGAGGGATATAGGCAAGCGTAATGAATTTCCAGATATGCCCGGCACCTATAATAATAATAAAATAGGAGGAAAATCCGTAGGCAATTGCTCCGAGCAACGCCACATACCAACGCATCTTCATAGCCATAAGGAGGATGAAGAAACCGAGCATCATCATCGCAAGGAGATTTGCCGGCTCCGGCAAACCAAGCCCCATGACTTTATTAAGCCATGTAAAGAGCGAGTCGGAAGGATATGAGGGAGATATCTGGAATGTCGGCATTCCGGAGAACAGCGAGTTGGTCCAACGGGTTGTTTCACCGGTTGCCTCATGGAAAAGCTTAGCTTCCTGCCCAATTGCGGCTCCCTGCTGCATATCGTGCTGCCGGAGCTGGTTGCCCTGCGCGGCATCAGGATAGAAATATACAAATGATATTACTGCTATGGCAAGGACGGAGACAATGCCGCCGATGAATCGGGGAGAGGAAATTATGCGCTTCAGTTTTTCCATGTAGGGGTATTATTTTCAGGATTTAAGAGACCATTCAAAACCATTTTTGGTATCCTTCACATCAAATCCGGCATCTTTCAGGCGGTCACGGATAAGGTCGCTGGTTGCCCAGTCTTTGTCTGCCTTAGCCTTCGCACGGATTTCAAGGAGAAGATCCACAGCCTTCTCATAAGGTTTTGATGATGAGCCGGCATCAGATGTAGCTGCCGAGTCAGGAACAATTCCGAGAAGGTCAAAAAGGAATGTGTCAAACAGTTCTTTAAGAGCAGCAATGTCAGCCTCTGTAGCTTTGAGAGAGCCGTCATTGATTTTATTGATTATGGATGCCGCCTCAAAAAGGTTGGCAATCACTACCGGAGTATTCAAGTCATCATCCATTGCCTCATAGCACTTCTCCGCTATAGCGGGGATATCGACCTGAGAGGTTTCGGACGGCTTGAGCGATGCAATCCGCCGGTATGCTTCAAGGAGGCGCTGGAGTGCTTTTTCCGCACCCTTCAGGGCTTCATTGCTGAAATCAACAGTACCGCGGTAATGAGCCTGCAATATGAAGAAACGCACGGTCATAGGTGAATATGCCTGCTCCAGAAGCGGATGTGACCCGGTGAAAAACTCATCAAGAGTGATGAAATTTCCGAGCGATTTACCCATCTTCTGACCATTGATGGTAATCATATTATTGTGCATCCAGTAGTGCACCGCATCATGTCCATTGTGCGCTACAGACTGAGCGATTTCGCATTCGTGGTGCGGGAATTTGAGGTCCATACCGCCACCATGTATGTCGAAGGTCTCACCAAGGTATTTCTCACCCATGACAGAGCACTCAAGGTGCCATCCGGGGAATCCCTCGCTCCAGGGACTCGGCCAGTGCATGATATGTTCAGGAGCTGCTTTTTTCCAGAGGGCGAAATCGGCAGGATTATGCTTTTCGGATTGACCGTCAAGAGCACGGGTAGTGGCAAGGAGTTCATCGATGTTTCTTCCTGACAACTTTCCGTAGTGGTGGTCGCGGTTATATTTATTTACGTCGAAGTACACGGAACCCTCGCTCTCGTATGCGTAACCGGCATCGAGTATCTTTTTGATATACTCTATCTGCTCTATAATGTGACCGGATGCATGAGGTTCGATAGAAGGAGGGAGCACATTGAGCTTGTCCATCGCTTTGTGATAGCGGTTGAGGTAGTGCTGCACCACTTCCATCGGCTCAAGTTGCTCAAGCCGTGCTTTTTTAGCAATTTTGTCCTCACCCTCATCGGCATCATGTTCAAGGTGACCGACATCAGTTATATTACGCACATAGCGCACTGAGTAGCCAAGATGACGGAGGTAGCGGAAGAGAATGTCAAATGTAATAGCAGGACGGGCGTGTCCAAGATGCCCGTCGCCATACACTGTAGGACCACAAACATACATTCCTACTTTTCCGGGATTGATCGGCACAAATGTTTCCTTGTTTCTGGAGAGGGAATTGTAAAGGGTGAGGTTATTGGGTTTCATTGATTGATTCTGTTTTAGGCGTTTGCCCCACCCATAAACGGGTTGGGCAGTTCATTGGCCTTGTTGTCAACAGGAGTAGTATGGGTTATTTCACCAAAGGTAGCCTCATACTTACGGACATTGTCCGATAAAGCATAAAGCAGGTTTTTAGCATTTTCGGGCGTCATGATAATCCTGCTCTGCACTTTTGCCTGAGGCATATTCGGCGCAACAGCAATGAAGTCAAGAAAAAACTCCCCGGCACCGTGATTTATGACAGCAAGATTAGAGTAGAGCCCGGAGGCAACCTCCGGGGTCAACTCTATTTTAAGTTCGGGTTGTTTACTCATTTACTTGCGGATTTCGTATTCAAGAGTCTTTTCGCCATTGTTGTTGCTTGTAACCAACTTGATTTTTTTCACGTTGGGGCGATTGATGATTGAAGAGATATTGAAGGAAGCGAAATAATCAACTTCACTTATGGTATCAGGATTATCCATCTCATAGACCAGATACAGTACCGGAGAATCTGAATCCAATGTCGATGCATCACATACAACCTTCATTTTACCGGCATTATATGAAGCAAGGCAATAAAGGTCTAAATAATTGCCGCAACGCATAAGTGATTTAATGTACAATGGCGCAGACTGAGGATTCTCATTTATATTTTCAACAGCTACATCCCCATAAGCATTCAAAGTTGAAATACCGGTGCAGTCAAGAGTCATGCCATCTTTTATCTCCACTCCGTAATCAAGAGAGAATCTTCCGATAAGACGGGTACCGATTTCGGGGGTCTTGCCTTCAAGAAAACTAACCCTTGAATAAAGTGTAAGAGTCTTATCACTATTAGGTTCACTGTAAATAAATCTCACAGAACCATTATCACCAGATCCACCATAATTCACAAAAGCAAGTGTTGTATATGTTCCGCTTGTCTCTGAATCGCATGAAGAGAAGGAAAGTACTGATGCGAATAAAACGCACAATGAGAGTAATTTTTTAATTTTCATATTCATTAATTGTTGTTTATGGATTGATTTTTCTGAATTATATCTGTTATTACACCATCGTTAAGCACAATACATCTATCAGTATCTGCTGCAAGATGCTCGTCATGCGTCACGATTACAAAGGTTTGACCGAGGTCATTGCGCAAATCAAAGAATAATCGGTGCAGCTCTGCCCTATTCTTTGAATCAAGGCTTCCCGAGGGCTCATCGGCGAGTACTACTTTCGGGTTACGCACAAGCGCGCGTGCTACTGCCGCCCTCTGCCGCTCACCACCGGAAAGTTCTGCAGGCCTGTGACTCATCCTTGATTCCAGACCGAGGTACTTTATAAGGGAACGGGCTTTGTCAAATGCATCTTTACGCTTCACTCCTCCAATCAAAGCAGGAAGAGCCACATTCTCCTCCAGAGTAAATTCCGGGAGAAGACGGTGGAACTGAAACACAAAGCCTATATTGGAATTGCGGAAATGGGCAAGTCTGTTCCTGCTTAACGCCAAAGGCTTTACGCCATCAAAATCAACTGTGCCACTGTCAGGAGCATCCAATGTGCCCATTATCTGCAACAAGGTGGTTTTCCCGGCGCCACTTGGTCCTACAATAGACACAATCTCGCCGGGAGCGATACTTAGGCTCACCCCTTTCAGCACCTGAAGGCTGTCGAAACTTTTGCGTATGTCTGTGACTTCAATCATCTAATTATGGCGCAATTGTGCAAAGATACAACTATTCGCGTAGAGTTTCATGTGCAACCATAGTTTTTAAGTGTATTTCACGTTTTTACAGCCATTTCCACACATATTGAATACAAGGGAACGACCAATTAGACTTAAACTTCTATTTTTTCTTTTAGTCACCCTCTTAAGCCTAATCAAATCACCACAAATAATACGCTACTACACAGCAGATTATCTCTGCATACATATAGCACATTGAGAGTTTGCTTTCTCCCACAATTATTTTTTTCAGATTTTTTTTGCAGAAAATTTGCACAGTAAAAAAAATGAGTATAACTTTGCACTCGCAAACGGGAAACAAACCCCGGGAGCACCTCAAAATATCCGGTGTGGTAGTTCAGCTGGTTAGAATACCTGCCTGTCACGCAGGGGGTCGCGGGTTCGAGTCCCGTCCATACCGCCGAGGAGAGAGGAGAATGAGTAATTGTCAAGTTTGCTTGCGTTACTCATTCTTTTTTTATTATATTTTTTCTGAATATCACACAGAATCCTTAACTTAGCACCGGGAATATGCCTATTGGCTATACCATGAAGTAACTAACCACTAACATAACTCAGATTATGACACCTGACTCACATAGATATTGCGTTATAATGTGCGGAGGAATCGGAAGCCGGTTCTGGCCGTATAGTCGTGCGAATATGCCTAAGCAGTTCATTGATTTCTTAGGTACGGGGCGCTCACTGCTCCAAATGTGCTTTGATAGAATCAAGCCGCTTGTTCCTGAGAAAAATGTTATTGTGGTTACAAACTCACTATATGCGCCTATAGTAAAAGAGCAGCTTCCGGAACTTGACGAGGAGCACATTTTGCTTGAACCTTGCCGCAGAAACACCGCGCCTTGCATCGCATGGGCAGCCCACCACATATATGCGCGTGACCCGCAGGCAAGCATGATTGTAACCCCAAGTGACCATCTCATCACAAACGAAGCTGAGTTTGCAAAAAAGGTAAAGCGGGGTTTTGAGTTTGTAGAGTCCAATGATGCGCTTCTAACACTTGGAATCCAGCCCACCCGCCCGGAAACCGGTTATGGATATATCCAGATCGGCGAGGAGGTGGAGCCGGGCATCCTTAAAGTGAAAACCTTTACCGAAAAACCTGACATTGAACTTGCCCGGGTTTTTGTGGACTCCGGTGAGTTTTTCTGGAATTCAGGCATATTCCTTTGGAAAGCAGATACAATAATCAAAGCTTTCCACGCTTATGCTCCTGATCTTGAAAGAGAATTCGAGCGTGGTGCAGATGCCTTCGCTACTCCTCGTGAGATGGAATTCATAAATGAGCATTTCCCTTCTTGCCCCAGCATATCCGTGGACTTTGCAATTATGGAAAAAGCATCCAATGTGTTTGTTGAATGTGTGAACTTCGGCTGGAGCGACTTGGGCACATGGAGTGTGCTATATGACAACTCCCCCAAAAACAAGGATGCGAATGTGACCCGCAACTGTAACCTTCTTGCTTATGAATCAACCGGCAATATTTTTGCAGTACGCAATCAGAAGCTCGTAGTGGTTTCCGGATTGCATGACTACATTGTTGCCGATTCCGGCGATGTGTTGTTGGTATGCCCGAAAAGCGAGGAACAGCGCATTAAGCAGATTGTAAACGACGTTCAGGCTAAATTTGACGATAAGTTCCTTTAACCGAACTTTGACAACACGCTGTCAAAGCTTGTAATGCACCGGCATCTCACGCACAATACTGTGATCAAGTGAGATGAGGGTTTCTGTACCTTTAACACCGGGAATTGTCTGGATTTTACCATTCAACAATTCCATTAAATGCTCGTTATCACGGGCATATAGCTTTATGAGCATTGTGTATGGTCCGGTAGTAAAATGGCATTCCACAACTTCTGGAATCTTCTCAAGTTCCGGCACCACCTTGCGGTACATCGACCCGCTTTCAAGATTAACGCCTATATATGTACATGTGCGGAAACCCAATGCTTTCGGGTTAACATGATAACCGGAGCCAGTAATAACACCCAAATCTATCATCCTTTGGATTCGCTGATGAATTGCCGCACGGCTAACACCACACTCCACCGCAACATCCTTGGATGGAATGCGGGCATTGGACATTACTATTTCAAGAATCTTTCTGTCAAGGTTATCAATCTTTTCCATTATATTCAGGTTGGTTTGCTGACAAAATTAACTATTATACGCGACTTTGCAAACATTTTGCTATATTTGCGGCTGAAAAACGGTTGATATATGATTAAAAACTTACTTTTTGACTTGGGCGGGGTGATTATGGACATTGACCGCAACCATTGCGTCAAGGCATTCAAACAGCTTGGCATGGATAATCCGGACTTATTTTTAGGTGAGTACTCACAAGCCGGACCATTTGGAGAACTTGAGAGTGGAAAAATTTCGGCAGAGGAATTCCACAATGCCCTGCGTCCTTACCTTCCGGAAACGATTACCGATGAGCAAATGGATGCCGCATTCAGTGACTTCCTGATTGGAATTCCCGAATCAAGGCTTAATGCCCTTAAGGAGTTGAGAAAAATCTACAAGGTTTATATTTTAAGCAATACCAACCCAATTATGTGGGACAACCGTATTGCAGAAGAATTCCGCAAGCAGGGTGAGAATCTTGATGCTTATACGGACGGCGCAATTACCTCTTTCGAGGAGAAAGTAATGAAACCGGATGCCGGAATATTTGAGATTGCATGCAAAAAACTCCAAATCAAGCCGGAAGAAACGGTTTTCCTCGATGATTCAAAAGCCAACACCGAAGCAGCGGCTGCTTTGGGATTCCATACTATCCATGTAGCGCCCGGAACTGAATTTACAACCCTTCTTAAAGAAAAAGGACTTTAACATGGATGAGAAAAGAGGTAGTATAGCTGTCATCGGCACCTTTGACGGCGTCCATCAGGGACATATCTATCTCCTTGAAGCATTGAAGGCTATCGCTGATAAAGAAAACCTCTCCCCGATGGTGGTAACTTTCTCTTCTCATCCCCTTGAAACTATCCGGCCTGAAAAGGTTCCCCCATTGCTGACACCGCTGTCCGAAAAAAAACGAATTCTTGGCGGAGAAGGGATAAAAAAGATTGTACTTATGGATTTCAATGACACTCTCCGCAATATGAGTGCATCTGAATTTATGGAAATGCTTCGGGATAAATACAGGGTGGAAACATTGCTGTTAGGATATGACACCCGATTCGGTCATGACCGTCCGGACGGCATCGAGGCATATCAGGGTATAGGAGAAAAAATCGGCATCAATGTTCTACAGGCACAAGAATTTATACGCGCCGGTATCCCGGTAAGTTCATCAAGTATTCGCAAATCGCTTGCAAACGGTGACATCAAAACCGCTAATAATTTACTTGGACGTAATTATTCGCTATCCGGCACAGTTGTGGCTGGCAAGCAATTAGGACGCAAAATTGGATTTCCTACAGCAAATATATCCCTCATCGAGCCTAAACAACTCACTCCCAAACCAGGAGTATATGCTGTAACTGTGCAATTGCAAGACTTAAAAAAATATGATGGAATACTGAATATCGGATTCCGTCCCACAGTGGATAAATCTGATATACCGAGGCTGACTCTTGAAGTACATATCCTTGGTTTTTCAGGCGACCTGTACGGACAAGACATTAAAATTGAATTTATCGACCGCATCCGCGATGAGCAGAAATTCAATGGAATAGATGAACTCCGTTCACAGCTTGCTCTTGACGCGGAAACAGCGCAGAGCATTTTAGCTCAGTCAACCGGAAAGTCCTTCAGATAAAGCGTATTAAAAAAATGCCATATTCCCAACGCTACTGATACCGACACATTCAATGAATGCTTGGTGCCGTGTTGCGGAATCTCAATACACACATCAGCGGCATCAACCGCATTCTGGCTTACCCCATGCACTTCATGACCCGCAATAAGAGCATACTTTTTCCCTTTATCCACCTTAAATTCCTGCAACGGCACGCTACCTTTCACCTGCTCAAGCGCACAAATGGTATAATCCTCCAGATGCAAGGAATCCAAACAAGCTTCCGTGGTATCGAAATATTCCCATCTCACAGAATCTTCCGCACCGAGTGCTGTCTTATGGATTTCCGGTGAAGGAGGACAGGCTGTAATTCCACAGAGCATTATCCGTTCTACCAGAAAAGCATCTGATGTACGGAATACAGAACCTATATTGTTAAGAGATCTCACATTGTCAAGCACAATTGTGAGAGGAATTTTTGGTTTTGAGCGAAAAACCTCGACCGAATCACGGTCGAGGTCCCATATAGTCTTTTTATCCATTACGGCTTTCAGTCAATGATATCGAAGCCGGTGTACTTACGCAGACACTCCGGCACAACAATGCCTTCCGGGGTCTGGTTGTTTTCAAGGAGAGCCGCCATTATTCGGGGGAGAGCGAGGGCGGAGCCGTTGAGGGTGTGGCAAAGGCGGGTTTTCTTGTCCGCGTCGCGGTAACGGCATTTCAGGCGGTTTGCCTGGTAGGTTTCAAAGTTTGAAACAGAACTTACCTCAAGCCAACGCTTCTGAGCTGCTGAGAAAACCTCAAAGTCAAAAGTAATCGCTGAAGTAAAGCTCATATCGCCACCGCACAGGCGCAGGATATGCCAGGGCAAACCGAGTTTTTCCAAAAGACCCTGCACATGATCTTTCATCTCCTCAAGCGCGGCATAAGAATTTTCCGGTTTTTCAATACGCACTATCTCAACTTTGTCAAACTGGTGGAGCCTGTTAAGTCCGCGCACATCCTTGCCGTAACTTCCCGCTTCTCTGCGGAAACATGCACTGTAGGCGCAATTCTTAACCGGAAGCTTGTCATCTGTGAGAATCACATCACGATACAGGTTGGTGACAGGCACCTCGGCTGTAGGGATAAGATATAAGTTATCCTCGTTTACATAGTACATCTGTCCCTCTTTGTCAGGAAGCTGACCTGTGCCATAACCGGAAGCTTCATTTACAACGTAAGGAGGCTGGATTTCAGTATAGCCGGCTTTGCCAGCCTCATCAAGGAAGAACTGGATTAACGCACGCTGCAATCGAGCACCCTTACCGATGTACACCGGGAAACCGGCACCGGTAATTTTAACCCCAAGGTCAAAATCAATTAGATTGTATTTTTTTGCAAGCTCCCAATGAGGAAGAGCATCCTCGCCAAGATCGGGCATAGAACCTCCGGTTTTCTCAACGACATTGTCTGCCGCTGTCTTTCCTTCAGGCACCGCGTCGCAGGGAAGGTTAGGGATTGTCAGGAGAATATTGCGGATTTCCACTTCTGCTGCGGCAAGTTTCTCAGCTGTTTCTTTCTGAAGCTGCTTCAAAGCAGCGACCTCTGCCTTGACCTGCTCCGCCTCTTCCTTCTTGCCCTCTTTCATAAGTCCACCTATTTTTGCCGCCATTTTATTGAGTTCGGCGGCTTTGGTGTCATTTGAAAGCTGGAGAGAACGCCTGCTGTCATCCAGAGATATGATAGTATCAATTGCCTCTCCTCCGTCAAAACCTTTGACGGCAAGACGCTCTATTACCCTTTGGGGATTTTCCTTAATCTGCTGTAATGTAAGCATATCTTAGTGTGAATTATGAGAGTAATTCCTTTACCTTTGCTGAAATAGCTCTTCCGTCTGCTTTACCGGCAAGAGCTTTGGATGCAACACCCATCACTTTTCCCATCTCCTTCGCCGAAGTCGCACCTGTCTGTGCAATGATTCCTTTCAGCACTTCTTCAAGTTCAGCTTCAGAAAGTTGTTTGGGAAGATATTCCTCTATCACCGCAGCCTCAGCAAGTTCGTTTTCCGCCAGTTCAGGACGATGCTGGGAATTATATATCTCGGCGGTTTCGCGGCGTTGCTTCACCATTTTGCTCATAATCTTCACCGCTGTCTCATCAGAGAGTTCACCATCCGCTCCCTTAGCTGTTTTCGCCTCAAGAAATTCTTTCTTGATTCCTCTCAAGGTTTCAAGGCGCACCTTGTCCTTGGCGAGCATTGCCGATTTTATATCGGCACTGATTTTTTCAAATAAATCCATCTTTATAGTATCTTTTCTATACCGCAAAGGTAATATTTTATTTTCACAAAAACATCTCCGGCTCCGAAATCCATGTTTTTAAGGATTATCGGAGCCGGAGAAATTATGTTCTAAGGCGTTTAGTGCTGTTCTTTGGTTTCAGGCGCTTTGTCAATCAGCTCAAGGAACTGGTCAAGCTTCGGTGTAATGATGATTTCAGTACGTCTGTTACGCTGACGTCCGAGTTCCGAACCATTGTCAGAAATAGGATTGAATTCTCCGCGTCCGGCAGCAGAAAGCCTCTGGGGATTCACTCCGAAATCTTTCTGGAGCACCTGGACGATGGAAGAAGCCCTGAGTGCGCTCAAATCCCAGTTGTTGCGGATATTGGTGCGGCTGATGGGCACATCATCCGTATTCCCTTCCACTAATACATCATAATCACCGTAATCCTTGATAATCTTGGCAATTTTGCTAAGGGTCTGCATTGCGCGTGAGTTCACCTCATAGCTTCCTGATTTGAAGAGCATATTGTCGGCGAGTGAAATGTATACCACGCCTTTAAGCACTTTCACATCGACCTCTCTCAACTCGTCACGGGTGAGTGAACGGGTAAGATTGTTGGTAAGAACCATGTTGAGTGAATCACTTTTGCTCTTAGCCTGCACAAGTTGCTTGATGTACTGGTTTGAAGCGTTGATTTCGTCAACAAGTTTTGAAATATTAATGCTTCCCTGCTGATTCTGCAGCAAACTCTGATTCAGTGAACCCTGAATAGACTCGTAGTTACGCTTAAGCTGCTCATTGTTCTTCCGTGCCTCGGCGAGAAGAGCATCCAGACTGTTTGCGCGTTCCTGCGATTTAGCGAGCTCAACCTGGGAATTATGATACTCTTTTGCAAGAGCATCATATTTGCCCTGAAGTTCGGTAAACTTCTTGTTGCTCGTACAGCCGGTTGCAATTACGGCTAATGCAAACGCAGCGGGAATAATTGAACTTATTCTCATATCAAGGGATTTAAATTAATGTCTCCGGTTAAAACGCTTTACTATAAGAGTTTGTTGAAACACTGTTTATTTCACCTCCCATGTCTCTCCGGCGAGAATCATGCTGCGGAGCGAATCAAAACCTTTGGCGGACTTGACACTGGCAACCTGCTGCTCAAGCTCGTCATTATAGGTCAGTCCCTCGACGTCACGGATGATTCCAATAGCGAGAGGCAAATCTGTTCCATCCATCATTGCAAGCTGCTGATGCAGGAAATTGCTCTTGCAATGAGCGTCATGAACAAGCACGTCATCAATGGTATAACCATCCTTGCCAATCTCTACAGCCTTAAGCAGGAAGCCGTCCTGAACAAGCCCGCGTTCATTTTCTTTGCCGAACAGCATTTTCTGTCCGTCCACCAGATGGATTGTACGTTCCGCACGATGCTCGCGGTCAGTAATGAAGTTATGGATTCCATTATTGTATATCACGCAGTTCTGGAGGATTTCCACTACAGATGTGCCTTTGTGCTTAGCTGCCGCGGTGAGAACCTCCTGTGAAATCTGGAGTTCGACATCAATGCTGCGAGCAAAGAAATTGCCGCGGGCGCCGAAAACAAGTTCAGCGGGGATGAATGGGTCCTCAACAGTGCCGTAAGGAGATGATTTGGACACGAAACCACGGTCACTTGTCGGAGAATACTGTCCTTTGGTAAGACCATAAATCTTATTGTTGAAGAGGAGCATATTTATGTCTATGTTCCTTCTTACAGCATGAATGAAATGGTTTCCTCCGATAGCAAGCCCGTCACCGTCACCGGAAATCTGCCATACGGTCATTTCAGGATTTGCCACTTTGAAACCGGTGGCAATAGCCGCAGCACGACCGTGGATTGTGTGGAAACCGTAGGTATTCATGTAATACGGCAGACGCGATGAGCATCCGATACCTGAAATCACAGCCGTTTTGTGCGGAGGCACTCCAACTGCAGCCATAGCCTTGTGGAGCGAATTGAGAATCGCATGGTCACCGCAGCCGGGACACCAGCGCACAGGCTGGTCACTTTTATAGTTTGCGGGGGTATATACGTTGTTTTCCATTATTTTTCATCCATTATTCGTGTAACACCTTCAATTACTTCCTCTACAAGGAAGGGCTGACCCTGCACCTTGTTTATACGCTCGATATGCACCTCAGGATATTTTGCCTGGAGATAATCGGCAAACTGACCGGTATTAAGTTCGGCAACAATAACCTTTTTGTATTTACGGAGCACATCGCCGGTATTTGACGGCAGAGGATTGATGTAACGGAAATGGGTAAATGCAACTTTGCGGCCCATCCTGCACAAATCCTGCGCTGCAGTGCGGAGATGTCCGTATGTTCCGCCCCAACCGAGAAGAAGCACATCGGCATCCACGTCGCCAAGCACCTCAAGCTGTGGAATATCATCTGCTATACGGGCTATTTTCTCACGGCGGGTGTACACCATACGCTCATGATTCGCCGGGTCAGTAGAGATTGCGCCTGTTTCGTAGTCCTTTTCAAGACCACCAAGACGATGGGTCAGACCCTCTGTTCCGGGGATTGCCCAGTAACGGACCTTTGTCTTTTCATCGCGGTTATAGGGGCGCCATGAAATCTCGGCAGCCTTCTCCGCAGAAATATATGGAGGCTTGATTTCCGGATACTCGTCGGAATCAGGAACACGCCATGCCGATGAACCGTTGCCGATAAATGCGTCCGTAAGGAGTATTACCGGGGTCATATGCTCTATTGCAATCCTTGATGCCTCAAAAGCCATTGTAAAGCAGTCGGTGGGAGTTGCAGGAGCAACCACGGCAACCGGGCTTTCGCCATTGCGTCCGTAAAGAGCCTGCATGAGGTCGGTCTGTTCAGTCTTTGTGGGAAGACCGGTGGAAGGCCCGCCACGCTGAACATCAATCACAACCAAAGGAAGTTCGGCAATCACAGCAAGACCGATGCCCTCGCTCTTAAGCGCCAGACCGGGACCTGAGGTTGAGGTAACGGCAAGATTTCCTGCAAAAGATGCACCGATTGCGGAGCACACGCCGGCTATTTCATCCTCCATCTGGAGTGCTTTCACCCCAAGGTCTTTGCGTTTGGCAAGTTCCTGAAGGATATCTGTGGCAGGAGTGATGGGATAGCTGCCGAGGAAGAGAGGTCTGCCACTCTTCTCGGATGCCATAATGAGACCCCATGCTGTTGCAGTGTTGCCGTTTATATCGGTGTAAACACCCGGTTTTGCAGGTTCGCTCTCGATACGGTAGGTAGACACTGTAGCATGGATATTGCTACCATAATTATATCCGGCGTTGATAACCTTCGCATTAGCTTCAAAGATTGCCGGCTTCTTCGCAAACTTCTTGCGGAGGAAATGGAGGGCGCTTTCAAGGGGACGGTCAAATAACCAGCATACAAGACCGAGGGCAAAGATATTTCTGCACTTAAGTATGCTCTTATTGTCAAGCCCGCTGTCTGCGAGCGCCTCTTTTGTAAGCGAGGTAATAGGCACTTCCACAACCTGCGCCTTGATTCCGAGTTCCTTGAAAGGCTCATCAGTGGCATAAAGCGCTTTTCGCAAATCAGCCTCCTTGAATGAATCGATGTCAACGATAATCACTCCGCCGGGCTTGACATGGTGGAAATTCTGCTTAAGCGCAGCGGGGTTCATTGCCACAAGCACATCGCAATGGTCACCGGGGGTGTGCACCTTAGTGCCTACACTTACCTGGAATCCGCTCACACCACCGAGGCTGCCCTGAGGGGCACGGATTTCTGCCGGATAGTCGGGGAAAGTTGACACCTGGTTGCCGATACCCGCCGAAACATTGGTGAAAATGTTGCCGGCGAGCTGCATACCGTCACCGGAGTCACCGGAGAAACGCACTACGACCTTCTCCAGTGTCTTAACATTAGTTTCTTCTAACATTACTATTTAATTTGAAATATGTTTTCTGGTATTACGTTTCTTACTGTCCACAATAATGTGGTCGGCAAAGTTATTGAATATTTACTAAATATCCATGCATAAAATATGGATTTAAAAGCTGCTCAGCGTTTAAATTCGAGTGCTTTGCCTCTTTTGCCACTGAATAGCACCCCATATCTCCACACAACTTCACCGTTAACCCATGTCATATCCACTTTTGCCCCGAGTGGCGCACCCTCAAGAGGAGTCCAGCCGCATTTGCTTAGCACCATGCCGGAATCTACTGTGTAAGGCTCGCATTGATCATCTACAAGCGTAACATCAGCATAATAGCCGGCACGAAGGAAACCTCGCCGGTCTATGCCATACAATTTAGCGGGATTATGACACATCACCTCGACAACCTTCTCAGTGGTAAACAGTCCCTCTGATGCAAGGGTGAGCATTACCGGCAGCGAGAACTGAATCATCGGCATGCCTGAAACAGCTTTAAGCGCCCCTCCCCTCTTTTCTTCCGGAAGATGAGGTGCATGGTCGGTCGCTACCACATCTATAATGCCGTCGGCAACCGCCTTGCGGAGAGCATCCCTGTCTTCCGGCATTTTTATTGCAGGATTGCATTTGATGCAGCTGCCATACGCACCGTACTGCTCATTGCTAAATACCAGATATTGCGGGCATGTCTCCGCGGTAATCGTCTTGCATTCTATCGGACCCGGTGAAAAGAAAGAAAGCTCCTCCTCTGTAGAGATATGGAGTACATGAAGCCGTGCACCATATTTCCGCGCGCCTTCAACCGCTTTTCTTGTAGCTTCGATGCATGCCTCACGGCTACGGATAAGCGGATGAAGCTCTACAGGAGCATCCTCGCCGTATTTGTCTATGACTTTTTTCCTGTTTGCCGCAATAATAGCCTCGTCTTCCGCGTGGACGGCAATGAGTGCCGGCACTTCCGCAAAAATACGGGAAATAGTCGATTCACTGTCAACCAACATATTCCCGGTGGATGAACCGAGAAAAAGTTTCACACCTGCTATTTTTGTGTAGTTGGCAGCAAGGAGTTCATCTATATTTGAATTGGTCGCACCAATGAAAAAGGCGTAATTTGCACTTGACACTTCCGCGGCACGTGCCATTTTACTCTCCACCGCAGCTATTGTAGTTGTTGCCGGAACCGTGTTAGGCATATCAATGAAAGAGGTGACACCTCCGGCAACCGCCGCACGGCTCTCGGACATCATGTCTGCTTTGTGGGTAAGTCCGGGGTCACGAAAATGCACATGCTCGTCAATTACTCCCGGCATCAACAACCGTCCATCCGCATCAATAAGAGTATTATCCTTGTCAAGCAGGGATTCCGGGGCCTTTCCTTCACCTACCTCCGCAATATATTCACCCTCGATTACAAGATAACCCGGCACAATCTTATCATCAAGCGCCACACGGGCATTGAAAATGACTGTCCTTTCTTTCTTATTTTCTGCCATAGTCGGGATATTTCTTAAACAGGCTGGATAGTTTGAGTTTCATTACCCCAAATACCGCCTCACTGAAAATGCTGCTGTTCATTTTGCTTTCACCCAACACACGGTTCACGAAGATAATAGGTACTTCCTTTATCTTGAATCCGTATTTATATGCGGTGAATTTCATTTCTATCTGGAAAGCATATCCTTTAAAACGGATGTTATCGAGTGGCAGCGCTTCAAGTACCCTACGGGTATAGCATACGAAACCAGCAGTGGTATCCCTAACCGGCAGTCCTGTGATAATTCTCACATATGCTGAAGCATAGTATGACATCACCACTCGCCCCATAGGCCAGTTCACGACGTTCACACCGGTGACATAGCGTGACCCTATGGACATATCGGCACCGTCAACAACGCAGGCATTTCGAAGCGGTATCAGGTCGGAGGGGTTATGCGAGAAATCGGCATCCATTTCAAAGATATATTCATAGCCTTTCGCAAGCGCCTCCTTGAATCCGGCAATATATGCGGTGCCGAGCCCCTGCTTGCCTTCACGCTCAGTAAGGTGGATTCTGCCCGGATTCTCTTTTTGCAGCTCCCGGACAATATCAGCGGTTCCGTCCGGAGAACCGTCATCGATTACAAGTATATCAAACCTGTGCGGCAATTTCAGTACTGCCTCAGAAATAGCCCGTATATTTTCCTTCTCGTTATAGGTCGGAATAATGACAACACTGTCTGACCTATCTGTGGGTATGATATTTTCTGACATCTTTAAAATTTCAATGTAACTCCGGCAAGTCCGGTAATTCCCTGCGCAGGAACACCACCTATATAAAAGTTTGCATGGTTGAAGAGATTCTGACCATCTAAAAATACTGAGATATGGGGATTGATTTTATATGCTGCACCGAGCTGGAAAGAACTGAACGAACCTAAATCGAAGGAACTTTCCATCTTTCGTTTTCCCCGCAACATATAGCCCAACGTAATATCAAGCTTTTCTATTGGAGACCATTTTGCATTAACATCAATCACATAACGCGCCCTGTCACGCCATAGATAATATGTATGCTTGATATCATCGCTGCTTGACGCAAACTCTGCAGAGACTTTTGCCTCAAATTTTTTTCCACAGCGATAGCCTGCCGTCACCCCGGCATGCCAGCCGCTGACATCCACTCCTTCCAAATCAATAGCATCTTTAAAAGGCATTATCCAGTTATTCGCCTTTGCATATCCTCCAAATATTTCAAAATATCCACCCTTGAACGGCCCGAAAACCATAGTACCATCAAGAGTGAACGGGATATGTGAATTCTGGAAAGCTGTATATTGCGCCATATAAGGCATCTCATTGTAAAGAGCTGCTGCAGTATTCTGCACCTCACCTCCACCGGCATTGATTTCCACTCCAAAAAACGATGACGGAGTATATGCGACCTTAACATCAGGCGCAATATGGAAAGCCTTACCACTACCATGGGTCAAATCCACCTTCACTCCCAAATCCATAGTAAAATCATGCACCGCGTAATGGTAACCTGGAGTAAAGCGGAGCAGCCAGGTATTTGAAGTAGTCGACCCGAAGGAGAGGTTATCTCCATAATACAATGTTTGTTTATCGCTTTCTACAAAGAAGTCACTCATGCTGGAATGGAGATAAGAAAAATCCATTCCAAGAAAAACTTTAGACGTGGTTGAAAATGCCTTGGACACCTCACCCGACAAATCAAACTTATTCTGACGGACCGGCACTAATTTATATGTCCCTATCAAGTACTTATACCATTCGCTTCCATTAATAAATGCGAATCTTGAAAAGCCTCCTCCTATGCCGTAGGATACATCCTCCTGAGCTCCTTTATCCCACTGCAGTGATAGATTCAAATTATTTACACCTTCCTTGCCATGAAAATTCCGATGGGAATATGTATAGTCCATCAATCCTGAAAGCTTTGAGTTTTCTCCTGTTGCATGTATTAAATTAACACCTACCGATGCCGCGTGCTCCGTATAATTATCTCTGGTATCTTTTCCCGGAATAACATACATCACTCCTATAGGATGATATGATCTGCCATTATATTGCATCCATGCACCAAGAGTGGTCTTCTCTGTGTTCAAAAAACGATAACCGAGGGAAGCCACCGCATTGAATTTAGGCATATACCCTAAAACCGCATAACCCGGATATATTTCCTCTCCGATATAGGAGGGATGATGCAGCCCGAGAGTAAATACCGAAGGGGTTACTCCAACCGGACGGTCAACAAGACTATAGTTAAGATTCTGCCTTGTGACGGAAGGGAGCGAAATAACCGGCGAAAGGGGTAGTCGGTCCGCATCACGGTACTCCGGCACAATGTCGCGCTCAACCTTAATCTCCTTGTTAAGCGATTGCGCCACGGCTCCAAATGCGACACCAATCGCTGTTGCGACGAGAATAATTCTTTCTTTTTTCATACCGCCGTTTATTTAAGTCTTTTTTCTATCATTTCAAAAATATCCGCTTCTGTACCGGGATAGTTCTCTTTCAGTGTGCGCAGATATTCATCAGCTTCAAATGTCTCGCCCTGCGCCCTCAAGGCATCGCTCAGCACAATAAATCCGCGTGCAAGCCAGTAAGCGTGCGGGGGATTGGCATTTATAAATTCATCCGCAACCGCTCTTGCGCCATCGTTATTGCCTTCTGCAAGCATGCTTTCCGCAAGTGCGACCGCACTTTTTGCACCAAAAATGTCAGAGGGGTTTGCTGCAAGCTCTTTCCAAAGCTGCTGTGCGCTCCGCGAGTCTCCGCTACGATTCAAGGCAAGTGCCTTGGAATATTTTATTTCTGCCGTATTCGCTTGTGATGCCGCTGATGAGGCGAGCAATGCATCCGCAACCTCAATCACTTCCGCATCTGACCCAAGCGCAAGAGCGGAGCGCATATATCCGAGCCTTGCCTCCTGAAGGTTGCGTGCGCCCGATGCTTTACCCGACAGGGTACGGAAAGTCTCAAGAGCAAGTTCACCTTTACCAAGTGCCATTTCCGACTCAGCTTTTATAAGCATTGCATCTTCTGCAGCCGAAGCATCAGGATATGCGGTGAGCAGGCGGTCGGCATATTTAAGCGCATTAGCATGGTCTGAAGTAATATATGCAGCTTCCGACACATAGAAAAGCGCCTGCGCTTCATGGATTCCTTTCGGGAAATCAGCAAGATACTTATGGAGTTTCTCCGTCCTGTCATCGTTTATATACTCCGCCTCTGCCGCAGTGAATGCAAGAGCATCAAGCTCAGAAGGATTGATTGCCGGTGCATCAGGAACAGCCGCCATGAACTGGACAAATTGCGAAAGATTACCATCCTCGGCATATATCCTCTTCAAGTCATCCACCGCAAGAACGGCTTCCTCGCTTGTAGGATAGGTAGTAATTACTTTTTTGTAACTATCAACAGCCGAGGAACGGTCACCCTTGTTAAGGTATGTGATTGCAAGCTGCAGAAGCCCCTTTCTACCATATGCGGTGTTGCCATACCTGGATATAAGGTTGTTGTACACCTCGATTGTCTTAGCCGTATTTCCAAGAGCCGCATAGCTCTCCGCCTTTTCAAGCAGTGCCGCCGGCACAAGCGGAGAAGCTGGGAACTGCTCCATCATTTCATCCATCCGGTTTATTTTACCGGAGTGGTTCTTTTGAAGACCAATCATTACAGCTTGCTGGAACATAGGATAATCTCCCGCACTCGGGTTCAATAAGTACGCTTTTCCATAATTATCTGCGGCATCAGCAAATCTGGAGCTGTAGTACAGGCAGTCCCCGATACGGCTTAACGCATCCGCTTTCATCTCCTTTTCTGCCTGGCTGTCCGCAATTTTACGGAAGTTGGCAAGAGCGTCATTGTATTTATCCGCCGCGAAAAGAGAATAGGCAAGATTATAACGCGCAAGAAGCGCATTTGCATCGGATGCGGTGGCTCCATTAAGGTATCTGGTGAAGCATTTTGCAGCATTTTCATAGCTGCCGTTGTCATACATGCATATTCCTTGCCACAGAAGCGCCTGCCTTGCTATTGCCGGGTCGGAGGGAGCCATAGTCACCGCTTCGGCAAAATGCCTCATCGCCTCGTTTACCTTTGACGCGGAATATTCACGGGTTCCGAGCATGAACAGTGCACGCTGCTTGGCGAGGAGCATCGACTGGGAAGGTCGCTTGATTTTACCCACAACCCTTAAGACATTTTCAAAATCGTTGTCGGACATATAGCCGTCAAGGATATATTTTTCAACTTCCGGCGCATATTTTGAGTCAGGATAGCGGGTGAGGAAATTTTCAAACAGCGCTACAGAATTTCCAAACGGAGTGCGCCCACCGTTTGATTTTGCAACCGCATAGTTATAAAGTGCCTCTTCAGACACTTGCTTGTCAAAATTCATCTTATACGCCTTCTCGAAAGACATAAGTGCAGATGTAGAATTGCCGTCGGCAACATAGCACTGACCAAGATACAGGTTCGCGCTCTGCCCCATAGCGTCATCCTGTGACGTAACTTTCTTGAACATAGTTGCCGCCGCTCCATAGTTGCCGCCGTGATATTCGCTGACACCAAGAATGTAAGCGGCAGAGGGCAAAATATCTTCGCCGCTCTCAGCCACATAAGTCTGGAGGTAAGGAATTGCCTCTGATTCCCGCCCGAGATTGAAAAGCGATTCTCCCGCTATGCGCGATGCCTCTGCGTTATACTCCGGTACTGCCTTGGACGCTATGACCGCACGGGCATACTCAAGCGCCTTTTCAAACCGATGCTGCACGAATTCAATCTGCGCGATATAGTATTTTGCCATCGGACCATACTTGGAATTAGAAGTCACAGCCTGAAACGCAGGGAGCGCAGCTGAATAGTTCCCTTTCGTATATGCTATATATGCTGTGTAAAACTCCTTTTCCACCCGATATGAGCCGGAAGAGGAAAGTTGGGAGAACAGCACCTCAGCTTTCCCAATATCTCCTATAGATAGGTATGAGTATGCCTTATGGTACAGTAGCTCCTGCGCAGATGACGCGGCAAAATTTTCGGGTGTAAGCGTGTCATATAAACTGAGTGCAGATTTGAAGTCCTCTGAGTTGAAGTAGCTGTTGCCGAGTGCAAGCGTAGCTTCCGCACGGAGAGGAGAAGCAGGATATTTTTCCAGCCACACCTTCAATTTTGAACTGGAGTTGGCACCTCCCTCGCGAAGGACAGCAACAGCTTCAAGAAAAGCTGCTTCCTCAATCTGCGCCGGAGTAGGACTTAAGGATTTCAATTTTGAGAGCTGGTCAACGCACCCAACCGGATTATTGTCACCAAGCATTTTACGCGCGCGTGAAAGGTATCCCGCTGCATCCGGAGAATTTAGCTGAGCATAGGCACCCGATGCAAAAATAGTGAGTCCGAGTGCAACAGAGGCTAATCTAAGGCATTTCATTGTCGTAAAGATTATTCTTTGCACAAAGTTACAATATTTTTGAGGAAACGGATAT
>CAMWQE010000012.1 GCA_947176335.1 uncultured Porphyromonadaceae bacterium
GTTCATGCTCTGACCGGGCCCCTGCACGCCGTATCCTATTACTGCGATAGTTTCATCTTTGAGTACCTCTCTCGCTTTTTCAAGAGGAAATTCGTCGCGGGTGATGACTGTTTCTTCAACACCGCCAAAATTTAATTTTGCCATATTTATCGGGTTATTGTGTTATATTGTTGCAAAGTTAGGGTTATTTTGTGATAATTGTTAAGCGAACCGACGAATTTATTGTCAAATTCTCGCTTTCAGCTCCATTTTCGCGGTGCAGGATGGTTTTCCATCCTCTCCGCTGATTACCGCTATGAGGCAATTATCCTGAAATGTATATGCAATGGTGAGTTTTTCCGAGAAAGTGCACTCACGCATAAAGGAGATGTCGAATTTATGCACTGAGTAATTGTCGTAGACCTCCAGAGGCAGGCAATCGACAACAAGCTCGACATATCGCGCGGTGGTGAGGTGTCGGTTAGAGTCGATGTCGCTCACCACAATGTTGTAGCTGCATGAATTTTCAAATTCAGCAGGTATTTTAGTCTTGCTCTGGGGAGGAATCGGGCAAACCTTGTCAGAAACAGATTCCGCCAATTCGGTAAAAGCAGTCAGGTCCGCAGGTCGGCGTGTAGCTATGTTTATCGCCACCCATATTGTCCTCGCATATCCGAGGATTTCGCCCTCCGCAGTGCATATTTCAAAATTCCTTTCAGAGAAATGGCGGTTGAAACTTTCAATCCATGTTGTAAGCGAATAATTCTCGCCTACTCCCGGAAACCGCGACATTTCAATGGACAGGCGGCTCAATACCCAGGCATTGCCGTCTTCAATCAAGCGCGCATAGCCGAAGCCGAGCGAATTTGCATGCTCGGTAGCCGCGTCTATGATTTCCCTGACGAGTGACTGCAGCGGCAACTCCATCTGGGCGTTGCATCCGGCTGCAGTCAGCTCTCTCGTTATAGTGAGTTCACCCATCAGTCGCCAATCCTCAGTTTCCTCTCCTCCTGTTCTGCAAGGAAGCGGTCCACAAGTTCAACCGGGCTTTTTGTGATTGCCACGCGCCCGCTACGCACGAACTGGCGGATGTCGTAACGCTTCAGCTCTTCAAAAAGGGCTTCCGTCTCATCACTGTGCCCTGTTTTCTCTATTATGGTGTTGTCGCGGGTAATCTCGAGAATCCTTGCACCGTGGCGGCGGATGATTTCCTCAAGGTGCTCCTCATCAAGGAGCCTCGCTGTCGGCACCTTGTAAAGCGCCACCTCCTGATAAACAATCTCGTCATCGGTGTACAGGAATGCTTTCAGCACATCTATCCTTTTCTCTATCTGGCTGATTACCTTCTCCATGGTGACGCGGTCGCTGTAGCATGTCATAGTGGTCTTGTGCACTCCGGGAATGGAGCACCGGCTCGCTGTCACGCTCTCGATGTTTAGGCACCGGCGGGTAAATATGATAGACAGCTGGTTGAGAAGCCCGACGTGGTTTTCCGCAAAAACCGCTATAGTGAAAAGAGTATTGTTGTTATCCATTGTCATTCATCGTAAAAATGTCGGAATCCTCATTGAGGATAATGTGATCTACCGGGTAACCGTTTGGTGTCATCGGGAAAACCATGTCGCATTCGTCGATGCGCACGTTGAGGAGGAACGCTCCCGGGTACTCCATCATTCTTGCTATAGCCGCATCAAGGTCGCATCTGTGGCTCACCTTTTCATTGGCAATGCCGTATGCGTCGGCAATGGTATTGAAGTCCGGGTTAATCATCGGGGTCTGGCTGAAGCGGTTGTCATAGAACATAGCCTGCCACTGGCGCACGTTGCCGAGGAAATCATTGTTTAGCACAATCATCTTCACAGCTGTGCCGTACTGCATTATGGTGCCGAGCTCCTGCATGGTCATCTGGAAACCTCCGTCGCCGGCAAAATAGCATACGGTCCTTTCCGGCGCACCCATTTTCGCTCCTATCGCGGCGGGTAGGCCGAAGCCCATTGTGCCGAGTCCTCCGCTCGTGATTATACTTTTTGGGGCGGTGTACCGGAAATATCTTGCGGAAAGCATCTGATTCTGTCCCACATCGGTGACAAGCACGGGGTCTTTTCCGGCGGCGAGTGATACCTTCAGCGCCACTTCGCCCATGTGAGGCGGCGCCATCGGGTCTGTGCCTGAAACCGCGTCCTTGACAACCTTTTCGCACTCAACCTCGTTTGCGTCATCAAATGTCTTTACCCACTCCCTGTGGCTGTTTTCGCGCACCATAGGCAGCAGCCCTTCGAGCGCCTTGCGGGCATCGCCGTGGATTGTAGCCGAAGTCTTGATGTTTTTGTCGAACTCGGAGGCGTCAATGTCTATGTGGACGATTTTTGCCTGCGTGGCGTATCTGTCCGGGTCGCCGGTGACCCTGTCGTCAAACCTCATGCCTACGCACACAAGCACGTCAGCCTTGTTGGTGTTGAAATTAGGCCCTATATTGCCGTGCATTCCCACCATGCCTTTGAAAAGAGGATGATCGGAATTCATGCTTGAAAGCCCGAGAAGGGTGGCTCCCACCGGAATGTCCGCTTTCTCGGCGAGTTCGCGCAAAGCATCCTCCGCGCCGGAAATCATCACGCCATGCCCGGCGATAATCATAGGCCGCTTCGCTGCGTTTATCAGGTCGGCGACCCTGCGCAGGTCGGCTTCGGGGATGTCAGGTGAGGGGTTGTAGGAGCGGATATAGTTGCATTTATGGTATGATTTCCACTCGATTTCCTCGTTCTGTGCGTTTTTGGCAAAGTCAAGCACCACAGGCCCCGGGCGTCCGGAGTTGGCGATATAGAAAGCGCGGGCGAGTGCCGGCTCTATGTCCTCCGCCCTGCGGATCTGGTACGCCCATTTGGTTATAGGTTGGGTTATGCCGACAACGTCCGTTTCCTGGAAAGCGTCGCTGCCGAGCAGCGAAGATGCTATCTGCCCGGTGATTACAACGAGGGGGGTGCTGTCCATCATGGCGTCGCTCAGCCCGGTTATGACATTGGTGGCGGCAGGTCCGGAAGTAACGATGACAACTCCGGTTCTTCCGCTCACTCTGGCATAGCCCTGCGCGGCATGGATGGCACCCTGCTCGTGGCGGGTAAGTACATGGGTGATACTGTCGGTATAGTCATAGAGCTTGTCATATACGGGGATAATCGCTCCTCCGGGATAGCCGAACACCCGGTCTACCCCCTCGGCGACAAGTCCCTTTATAATGATTTCCGCTCCGGTGATTTTCTTGCTCATATATTATAAGGTGAGATTGAATCTGGTGAATGCTGTGGCTTTCAGAGCCTGACTCCGCCCTTGTCCGCGCTTGTCACCCCGGCGGCGTAGGCGCGCAGCGCTTTGCTGATGATGCGGTCTCTTCCGGCAGGAGTGAAGGCATCTTTCCCTTTCATCTCCTCCTCGCGGCGCCTGCCGGCGAGTTCTTCATCGGAGATGCGTACATTTATCGAGCGTGCAGGAATATCGATGTCGATGATGTCTCCGTCACGCACCAGCCCGATTGCTCCTCCGGCAGCCGCTTCCGGCGAAATATGACCGATTGACAGCCCGGAGGTGCCGCCGCTGAAACGACCGTCAGTGATGAGGGCGCACTGCTTGCCAAGATGCTTGCTCTTGATGTAGCTGGTAGGGTAAAGCATCTCCTGCATGCCCGGACCTCCTTTGGGTCCTTCGTATGTAATAACCACCACATCACCCGCTTTCACTTTGTCACGAAGGATTCCGTCAACAGCATCCTCCTGCGAGGTAAATACTTTTGCGGGTCCGCTGAACTTGAAGATGCTCTCATCCACTCCGGCGGTTTTCACAACGCAGCCGTCAAGGGCGATATTTCCCCTGAGCACAGCAAGGCCGCCATCCTTGACGTATGCGTGCTCCATGTCACGGATGCAACCGTTTTCCCGGTCAGTGTCAAGAGATCCGTAATATGACATTTGCGAAGCCATTTTTGTGGTCGATTTCTCGCCGGGGGCGCTCCGCCACAACTCATCTGCCTCGTCGGTGTAATGCTTCCCTCCGATAGCCCACTTGTCGATAGCCTCCTTTAGGGTCAGTCCGTCCACTCTTTTTACGGTGGTGTCTACCAGATTGTTGTCAGCGAGCACTTTCATGATGGATAAAATGCCTCCTGCGCGGTTAACGTCCTGGATATGGTAGTGGGAATTAGGAGCGACCTTGCAGAGCACCGGAGTGTGTCGGCTCAGTGCATCTATGTCGGCGATAGTGAAATCCGCTTCAGCCTCGTTGGCTATGGCGAGAAGGTGCAGCACTGTATTTGTGCTTCCGCCCATGGCGATGTCGAGTGTCATTGCATTCAGCATCGCCTGCCGTGTCGCGATAGAGCGCGGGAGCACGCTTTCGTCTCCGTCGCGGTAATATTTGTAAGTGTTTTCAACTATTTTTGCAGCAGCTTTGCGGAAAAGCTCCAGGCGGTTGATGTGCGTTGCCACAACAGTGCCGTTGCCCGGCAGCGCAAGACCGATAGCCTCATTCAGGGAGTTCATGGAATTTGCAGTGAACATTCCCGAGCAGGAGCCGCAAGTGGGGCATCCGTGTTTCTCGAGCAGCTCTACCGCAGCATCGCTAACGCTCTCATCCGCAGCGTCAACCATAATGTCAATGAGGTCGAGATGCCTGTCACCGAGTTTGCCCGCCTCCATTGGTCCGCCGCTGACGAAAATAGCCGGGATATTCAGGCGCATCGCCGCCATGAGCATGCCGGGAGTCACCTTGTCGCAGTTGGAAATGCACACCATGGCGTCAGCCTTGTGCGCGTTCACCATATATTCCACCGAATCAGCGATGAGGTCGCGCGAGGGGAGTGAATACAGCATTCCGTCATGCCCCATCGCTATGCCGTCGTCAATCGCGATGGTATTGAATTCAGCGGCAAAGCAGCCGAGTTTCTCTATCTCTTCCTTGACAATCTGTCCTATTTCATGAAGGTGCGTGTGCCCCGGCACAAACTGGGTGAAAGAGTTCACAATAGCAATAATAGGCTTGCCTATCTGGTTATCCTTCATGCCATTGGCTCTCCATAGCGCACGGGCGCCAGCCATACGTCTTCCGGCGGTGCTTGCTTCCGAGCGGAGCCGGTTTTTGAACTGCGTCATATCAACATTCATTATAAAAATCCACAATCCCAACCGGTGTCGCCGGTTATGGAAATGCAAAAGTAACCGCTAAAATCCCAAAAACCAAATATTTGCACAGAATAATTCGTGATGTGAAATCGAACCCCGCATTTCCGGCGCGTCATTAGCCTTATATTGCATGGCAGGCAGAGCGCGTGACGCGCGATTCCGTGGCAAAGCGCAGCATGGAGAAATATGTGCCCCGATGAATTGAGCTCCCAGAGGTGATGCCGAGTTTTGGAAAGTAATGTGTGATATCTCTTGATTTACAGGTATACTTCAGTGCTAAGATATTTTCTGATGGAATCATCCATAAATCAATATCTTAGTAGCATCCAGTTCTTTTCGGAAAACCGGATTTTTTATTGCAGTTTCATCTATAAGATCAATTTTGCGACCCAATAGGCTTTGCAGTTCATCAATGAAGTCAAAAAAAGTAATGAAAAGATCCGGTATCAGTTCATAGTGGAATATCACTGAAAAATCTACATCGCTCTTATCGTTGAAGCGTGGTGTTAGAATAGAACCGAATACCCATAGCTTGTCAACCCTGTACTTTTTGCACAAAGCTATGATTTTTTCTATGTTAATCTCTATGAGTTTCATATATTTGATTGCACAAAGATAGTTAAAGCCTTATTATGATGCAATAGCATCCTGATTTTTAGTGGATACTATAGGATTATTCACGCAATGCATCCGGGTAGGAAAATTATTTTTGGGTGCGGTGAGTGGAGTTAGCGGTTTGTTAGTTATCTTTGCATCTGAATGATAAATCGTGCAGATATAGAGAGCGCCGTTGCAGTGCTTCGCCGTGGTGGAGTGATAGTTTATCCCACTGATACCGTATGGGGTATCGGTTGTGATGCCACAAACAGCGATGCTGTGCGCCGCGTGTTTGAAATCAAGCGCCGTGCTGATGCGAAGGCTCTTATAAGCCTTGTTAGTGATGTGGCGATGCTTGAGCGTTGGGTGGATGACATTCCCGATGTTGCCTATGAGCTGGTTGACGCGGCTGTGAATCCACTCACGGTGGTGTATGACCATCCCCGCGGTCTTGCTCCGGAGTTGCTTGCCGGTGACGGGAGTGCGGCGATGCGTGTGTGTGCCGATGCATTTTGTCGTGCGTTGTGCCGCGGTCTGCGCAAACCGGTTGTGAGCACGAGCGCTAATGTGAGCGGCAGCCGCACTCCGAAGTGTTTCAGCGAGATAAGCGAAGATATACTTGGGGCTGCCGATTATGTGGCGCAGACCCGCAGGGAGGATGCCGGAGGTGCCCGCCCGTCAAGTGTCATAAAATTGTCCTCAGGCGGACTCATAAGCATAATAAGAAAGTAGTATGAGCGGTACAGGCAAGACACTGAGGGATAGGATGCATGATGTATTCATGAGTTTTCTGTTATGGCGAGAGAAGCACATCACCGAAAAGACTTTTGTGGTGATTCTTTCCCTGATTGTGGGTATTCTCGGTGGTTTCGCCGCGCTGATACTCAAAAGCCTCATCCACCTGATTTCTTCGCTACTCACCTCGCATCTCGCCATAAACGAGGGCAACTACCTGTATTTCATTTATCCGGTTCTCGGTATAATCATAACCGTGCTTTTTGTCAAGTATGTGGTAAGGGACAATATTAGCCACGGCGTGACTAAGGTGCTATACGCTATTTCCCAGAACAAAAGCCGGTTGAAGCGGCACAATATGTACAGCTCCATGCTTGCGAGCTCGATAACCATAGGTTTCGGCGGTTCAGTAGGTGCCGAGGGTCCGATTGTGTACACCGGAGCTGCTATAGGTTCAAACCTGGGCTCATGGATGCGCCTTCCGCCGAGGGTGCTGATGATTCTTGTCGGTTGTGGAGCCGCGGCAGGCATCGCGGGCATCTTCAAGGCTCCGATTGCGGGAATGCTGTTCACTTTGGAGGTACTGATGATAGACCTGACGACGGTGAGCGTCATGCCTCTGCTCATATCTTCAATCACAGGTGCCACAATAGCATACGTGTTCACCGGCTATGATGTGGAGTTCTTCTTCATCCAGAGCGAGCCGTTTGTAACAAGCCGTATTCCTTTCGTAATTCTCCTCGGGGTGTTCACCGGGCTGGTATCACTTTATTTTACCCGCGTGATGAACATGATGGAAAATTATTTCGGGTCGATAAAGAACCGGTTTACCAAAATATGCATCGGCGGTGCGATACTCTCATCCCTCATCTTCATTTTCCCGCCTCTCTACGGTGAGGGCTACGGTGCTATCGTGCGCCTGCGCGGGGGTGATGGGGGGGCCATTCTAAACAGTTCAATGTTTTATGCCGACCGCGACAATGTCTGGTTTATCCTCGTGTTCGTCGGGCTTATAATCCTCACCAAGGTTTTCGCCACATCCGCCACAAACGGCGCGGGAGGTGTTGGCGGCACATTCGCCCCGTCGCTTTATGTCGGGTGCATGGCGGGGTTCTTTTTCGCGTCGCTCACCAACCATCTTTTCGGTCTTGACTTGTCGGTAAAGAATTTCGCCCTCATGGGCATGAGCGGGGTGATGAGCGGGGTGATGCACGCTCCTCTGATGGCTATCTTCCTCACCGCGGAGCTGACAGGGGGCTATGAGCTGTTCCTGCCGTTGCTGATTGTGAGCACGTTGAGCTACGGCACTATCAAGATGTTCGAGCCTTACAGCATCTATGCCATGCGTCTTGCGCAACGCGGCGAGCTGCTTACCCATCACAAGGATAAGGCGGTGCTCACATTGCTGAAAATAGACAATGTGATTGAAACCGACTTCATGACAGTGAAGCCGGAAATGAGCCTTAAAGAGATGGTCGAAGTGATATCGAAGAGCAACCGCAACCTCTTTCCTGTAATTGATGATAACGGAAGGCTGCTCGGAGTGGTACTCCTTGATGAGATAAGGAACATCATGTTCCGTCCAGACCTTTACCGCAGAATGTTTGTGCGCACATTCATGAGCAGCGCGCCGGCAAGCATCGAGGTTGGTAGCAGCATGGAGGCTGTGATGAAAACCTTTGATGACACAGGTGCATGGAACCTGCCAGTGGTTGAAAACGGCAGATATGTGGGATTTGTGTCCAAGTCAAAGATTTTCAACTCCTACCGGCGTGTGCTCCGCCACTATTCGGAGGATTAGTCCTCGGTGTCGAAAGTAAGGGTGCGGCTTCCGTCAGGATTTACGGTGATGTTCACATCAACAGTATCGTCCGGCAATATGTCGGCGATTTTTTCCGGCCATTCGAGCAGGCACAAGGCTCCAGAATCGAAATAATCCTCCACTCCTATGTCAAACGCCTCCTCCATGTTTTCAATCCTGTACAGGTCGAAATGGTAAATCAGCTCTGCTGTGGTGTCGGAGCGGTACTCGTTGATGATTGAAAATGTGGGCGACCCTGCGAAATCGTCCTCAACCCCGAGCTCCTTGCATAGGGCGGCGATGAATGTTGTTTTGCCGGCACCCATCTCTCCGCTGAAAGCGTAAACGGTGCGGTCGTCCATAAGTGACGCGAATTCCTTAGCCGCGCGCGGCAGGTCCTCTGTTGATGCTATCGTAATTGTTTGTTTAGCCATATTTATCTATTGTTATTTCGTTGATTGTTTCGGTGTGAGTGTCACAACCGGCACAAGCATCTCCTGTAGCGATATTCCTCCGTGCTGGAAAGTGTCGCGGTAGTGCTGTGCGTAGCGGTTGAAGTTTGTGGGGTAGGCGAAGAAATCGCGTCCTCTCGCAAAGATGTAGGAAGATGTTATGCCGGGTGAAGGCAATCCGTAGTCGGCTGCCCTCTTCACTTCAAGTACTTTGGAAGGCTTTACTCCGAGGTTATGCCCCACCTTGTAGCGCAAGTTGGGGTTTATGTTGCGTTCCGCCGCCACTTTCACAGGATTGTCAACCCTGATAGTGCCGTGGTCGGTGGTGAGAAGCACGGTATCGCCGGTATCGGAAATAGCTTTGAACAGCTCGCCGAGAGGAGAGTGGCGCAGCCATGATTCAGTGATTGAGCGGTAGGCGGCATCGGTCGAGGCGAGTTCACGCACGGTTTTTGACTCTGTACGGGCGTGGCTGAGCATATCTATAAAATTCACCACCACCACATTCAGGTTGTTCTGCTTCATCTCCGGCAGCTTCGCAATAAGACGCGAGCATCCGTCGGAATCATTCAACTTTGTGTATGAGAACCGGTAATCGCGTTTCATCCTTTGCATGAAAGAGGCTACCAGCGGCGTCTCGTTCAGGTTTTTGCCCTCCTCACTCTCCTCATCAACCCATAGTTCAGGGAAATTCGCAGCAATCTGCGCCGGAAGCAGTCCCGAGAATATAGCGTTGCGGCAGTACTGCGTGGCTGTAGGCAATATGGCGCAATATGCCTCAGTGTCGATATTGAAATACTCGCCGAGCATCGGGCTGACCGCAATCCACTGATCGTAACGGAAATTGTCAATTACAACAAGCCATGTTTTCCTGCCGCTGTCAAGGAGTGGCAAAACTTTCTCTTTCATCAAGCGGTGGCTCATAAGCGGGGCTTGCCGTTCATCGGCGAGCCATGAGCTGTAGTTGCGCTCAATGAACTTGGCGAAAGCGAGGTTTGCCTCGTTAATCTGGCTTGCAAGGATGTCGGCGATATCCGCAGGAGCTCCCGGCGCTTCGAGTTCTATCTGCCAGAATACCAGCTTGCGGTATAGCTCGCACCAGTCTGCGAATGAGCCGGCGGAGTAGGTGAGGTTGGAAATGCGTGCGAACTCTTCACGGTAGCCGGTGAGCGACCGGCGCGCTACAAGGGCGTCGGAGTGGAGTGTTTTCTTGATGGACAGCAGGATTTGGTTGGGATTCACCGGTTTTATGAGGTAATCGGCTATCTTGCTTCCGATAGCCTGGTCCATCACATTCTCCTCCTCGCTCTTTGTAATCATTATTGCCGGTATGTGGGGCAATGCTTCCTTGATGCGCGTCAGGGTTTCCAGGCCGCTGATACCGGGCATGTTCTCGTCGAGTATCACAAGGTCGATGGGTGTGTCGCTTGCAGTGCGCAGTGCGTCAGTGCCGCTTGTAGCGGTCACCACATCGTATCCTTTTGCCTGTAGGAAAAGGATATGCGGCTTGAGCAGGTCTATCTCGTCATCCGCCCACAATATTTTCGGTTTCGGTTCGCTCATTGTACTGTTTCGCTTTCCCTGTGATACATTTCGCTCTCGTCCGGGTATTCTTCCGGAGCGAGCACGGCTTCATGCACTCCTCGCGTTGCGGCATCTTCTGCCGCTTTGATATATTGGTCAAGTGTGAGACCGTTTCGCAAAATTACTGCAAAATTCTCTTCCGACACCACAACCGGCATCACTTCCTCCGGCAAATGCACTCCATTTGCTCCTTCAAGCATCGAGCGGTAGCGCGATACCTCGTTTATGTTGGCGAATCCTTTTATAAGAAGTATCCCGAGGTTGCCGAATTCCAGTTGTTCAAGATCGAAGTCGCGTACTGTGAATGTGTTGAAGTTGAAGCGCGCCACATCATATAAAATCTCATTCGGGCTTACGCTGTCAATGGGGTAAGTGAGCATCAGCAACTGCGGAGCATCGGGGTTCAAATCCATTCTCACCGTGTCCGCCACTTGTGCCGCAGGCGCTGTCGACTCGTCAGTCAGCCTGACTGACCGTGTCATTCCGGCACGGTTCGCAGCTCCGCTATGCAGCTTTCGCCCGGAGGTTGCCCCTTTTATGTAGTCCGAAGCGAGGGGAGTTACTTCGGCATCCGGGTAACGCTCCACAATTGCGCGCAGTTGCTTCACGAACTCCGCAGGATTGCTGTCCGACACATTTGTCAATGCTTCGAGGAAGAGAAATTTTGGCATAAGAGGGCTTAGCGGGTACTTCTCTTTAGCTTCCGCTACCGCTTCCCTCACACCGGCGTTGCGGTTCTCTATGAAATCTGCGTAAGCCTTCTGGTACAGTTCCTCCTGTCGCGCGGGCATTGCCTTGAGGTTTTCAAGATAATGCGGGTCGGTCATAGCCGCGCCGATTGGCGATTCTGCGAAGTCGGTCGTTATAAGCTGTCGATATTTCTCCGCTTCGGCAATATTGCCCATGCGCATATACATGAGGTACATATTGTAATATGTGTCGAGGCGGTAGATATTGTCCGGATATTGAGCCAGCAACCTTAGCCACGGTTTCTCTGCGGCGGGATAATCCTCCAGCTTGTCCTTCAGTATGAGACCCATATTGTAAAGTCCCTCCTGGATTATGTCATGCGAAGCTTTCTTCTGCCCGTCGGTCACAGGAATGTCTTTGAGGTAGAACTGAGGATTGTGCGGGTCATTGATATTTTGTGCCTCTGTTGCCACCGGAAGATTTTCATCGGGCGTTATGCTGTCAGGCTCCTCCTCTGTATTAATGTCCTCTGATATTGTTGCGAAATCATTCTTGTTGCGCCTGCGCCAGTTGTCTTCAAGTTTTCTCCCTCCCCATTTGCGGCGGAACTCGTTGGCACCGGCGTTTTTCACATTCTGGTTATAAAAGTACCATGAGTTATCGGTGTTGAGGGTGAACGATGTCGGCGCTTTGGCACTCCCCGTGGTGTTGTTCCGGGATTCATTCCGCACCAAATCTTCCTCATCCCTCTTTTGCCGTTCCTGCTCCGCCGCCTCCTCTTTCTCGCGCTTCACGAGTGCGGCAATAATGCGGTTTACAGCTCCAAGACGCTCCTCCTCGCTCATTTCCGCAAGGGTGAGCAGGGAATCCTGAAGATGGACATTGCGTGCATGAACGGCGAGTTCATCGAGCACATCCGATCTCAGCTTTATCCGGTCCATGCCGGGATAGTCATCGCTCAGCGCCGGGACAGCCGCCGCGTAGCAAGGCTGCGCTTTGTCATATTCGCCCAAGTCGAAATATAGTTCGCCGAGCGCAAGGTTTGCTATGGCAAGGTCAATGCCATGGCGCACAGATTTGGCTATCGCGTTACTGTATGCTTTCAAAGCCCCGGTTGTATCCCCTTTTGCAAGCAGAAGGTTTCCCTCAGCGTAATGAATCTGGTCGAGATACTCCTTGTTGCGCTCATATCTGATCATGCTCCGCATCGCTTTCAGCTCCTGCTCAACCTGTGCGCCCATTGCCGTAGCGCCTTGCCGTAGCCGGGCATTGAAGCGGATGCGGTAAGGGGTGGAGATGCCGGAGCCTACATGCCTGAATGCTTCGGATGCGCCGGCTTTGTCTCCGGTGAGCTGCAGGAGTTGCCCGAGCAGGAACGTGAGGCGTGTGCGCTGGATGCCTTTCGCGCTTTCAATAGCGGTGCGGAGCGGCGCGATTGCCTCGGCATAATGCCCGGAAGAGATGTAGATATCCGCAGACGTGAAGGCATACAGCCCTTTCAGTGCCACGTCGGTAAGCTCTTTCTCTTTGACCCTGTCGAGCACCGCGCGCGCTTCGTTGAGCCACCCTGCGGCACAATAGCTTCTTGCCTGCCAGATTCGTGCTTCGGTAACAGTAGCGGGTAGCCAGCTGAAATGGCGCGCCACATACATGAAAGTGGATGCCGCGCCGAGGAAATCGCCATCCATGTACTGGCTTCGCGCCATAAGCATCCAGGCGTTGTGGATGAAGGGGTTGTATTCCTCCCTTTTAAGCCACTCCCTGTACTCCGGGTCGCGGCTTCTGCCGGGGGTGCGCCTCGGTAGTTTCTTTATTGAGCGGAGCTGTATCGCTTTCTGGGCTTTCTCTATGGAGCGGGTGAATGAGCCTGCCGGCTGCGGGGCTTTTGGATTGGAGCGCGCCTGTGCCGGATGCATCGGAATCAGCCGTGTGAAGTCATCCTCATAGCCGTTTTCCATATTTTTGAGTGTCTCCTTATAGTGTTCGTCACCGTTGAAATAAAAATTGTAGCGGGTGATGAACGCCTGATAGTTGCGCGTTGCGGCAGTATTCTTTTTCGGGGTACATCCGGCAAAAAGAATATACAGGACCGCTATGGCGATTATCGGAAGGCACTTTAGCTTCACCGGTGCGATGCGTGGGATTGTTTCGAGTTGCGAAGCGATGGAACGGTGAGGGAAAGCACAAGGTAAATGGCGCACATCCCGAGCACTATCAGCGCGGAGCAGGGCACATCTATCACCGTGCAGAGCATCAGTCCTCCTACGCAGCAGAAAAGCGACACTCCCACCGAGGTGAGCATAATGGAGCCGAACCGGCGGCAGAACAACTCGGAAATCATCTGCGGCAGTGTGAGCATCGACATCAGCAGCATAACTCCCACAAGACGTATCGTGAGAACGATGCATACGGCAACCAGCACGGTCATAGTGTAATTGATGAGTTTGACCGGAAGATGCATCACCGTAGCGAAATCGCGGTCAAACGCGCAAAGCACTATTTTTTTGTAGTAAAGGGCGAAAAAAGCTATGAGTATCGCAGTGAAGATGCCGAAAGCCCAAAGGTCGCCGGACGCGATAGTGAGCACGTTGCCGAAAAGAAACCCGTTAAGCTCAGGCACATAGCCGGGAGTGAGGAACACGAACAAAATGCCTACAGCCATACCGAGAGCCCACACTACTGCAGTCGCGCTGTCCTCCCTTATCCGCCCGCGGGTCGACATCAGCTCCACCCCCATTGATGAGGCTATGGCGAATACCGCCGCCATGAATATGGGGTTTACCCCGAAATAGTAGCCGAGGCCGAGTCCGCCGAAACAGGCGTGGGTGACTCCGCCGCTGATTGACACCAGCCTGCGGGTGACGATATATGTGCCAATCATTGCGGAGGCAACGCTGATTATCGCCAGTCCCGCAAGGGCATTTATGAAAAACGGGTAGTTGAAAAATTCAAACATTTGTCATTGTTTTAGCTGCGCGTGCTTCACTAACAATCATTATCAGCTCGTCGCGCACCGGTGTCGGCAGTGTGATGCCTCTGAGGGTGCAGCTCCGCGCCCACCCGGCAATGTCGTGCGGCAGGAGGGTGAGGAGCACGCTTCTGAACTGTTCGATTGCTTCCTCGGAGTAATCATCCGCGCCTGTGCCTGCGTATTCGTCAAGCTCCTCATCGTCGTAATATTCGATTTCGGTGCTCATGGCGGACACGAGCGAATCTTTTTCGCAGGTAATGTGCATTCCGCAGCATTCTTCCTGAGGCTGTTCAGCGGTTACGGGAGTTGCCTCCTGCTTTTCCGGGCGTTGTTTCCTGTCAAGCAGCCAGAGTACGGCTCCGGTGAGAACGAGCGCGGCGAGTATTATCAGGGCGGCAATCATTCCTCTGCCTCCTCTTTGGCGTATTCCTCAACAGTAAATCCTGCGGCGCGCAGGTCATCCCAATATCCGGGATAGGATTTGGTGACTACTTCGGCATCGTTCACCACGATTCCCGGCACGAATACGGCAACCGGAGCGAATGCGAGCGCCATGCGGTGGTCATCGTAGGTGTCGAATACCGGAATTTCAGTCACCGGGCGGCGGATTCCGTCCCAGCTTACAGCCTCGTCTCCTTCGGTTTCGAGCACAACGCCTACTTTCAGCAACTCTTTTCCAAGAGCGGCAATCCTGTCGGTTTCCTTTATCCGGAGCGACTTCAGTCCGCTGAGGCGGAAAGGCACTCCAAGCATGGCGCAGGTCACTGCAAATGTCTGCGCTACATCAGGAGTGGAGGACAGATCGGCGTTGAAACGCGGGTTCAGGTCCGGTGACGCTTCAAGAGATGCGCGCAGTGGGTCGGTTTCAAACCCGGTTTCCACCCCGAGCCCGCGGAAAAGGTCGACAATCGCGCTGTCGCCCTGGCAGCTCCTTTCATGCAGGCCCCTCAGTGCGGTCCAGCCGCAAGTCAGTGCCTGGATTTCGTACCAATATGATGCGGCGCTCCAGTCCGCTTCGACCTCAAAACTATGCGGAGCGGCGTAAATTCCGTGGGGAATGGTGATTACGTTGCCGTCAATATCAGCTTCGATGCCGTACTGCGCCATGATATGCGCGGTCATGCGTATGTATGGCATTGACACTATGTCCCCGTCAAGGGTTATTTGCAGCCCCTCGTCAAGGGTCGGGGCAATCATCATCAGCGCGGAGATGTATTGCGAGCTTATGCCGGCGTCTATTGTGGTTTTTCCGCCTTTCAGCTTCTTGCCCGTTATGGCGAGCGGAGGAAATCCCTCTTTGCCGAGATATTCGATATCCGCGCCTATGCTCCGGAGTGCATCCACAAGCGGTGCTATCGGGCGGTTGCACATCCTCTCGGAGCCGGTGACGGTAACTTTTCTTCCCGGCTGCACTGCAAAGTAGGCGGTAAGGAAGCGCATTGCAGTTCCTGCCGCGCCGATGTCCACTGTGCCTGAACCGGAGGAAAGCGCCTTGATCATAACATCGGTATCATCGCAATGCGCCACTTTTTCAAGCTCCGGCGCGCCGGGGGCGAGTGCGTTTATAATCAAGGCACGGTTGCTTATGCTTTTGGATAGAGGGAGTGTGACTTCGGTGTCCATCAGCTCCTCGGGAGGGAATATGCGGTAGTTCATAAGTCGAATCTGAAAAGTTGGTAACCGTTTTTGTGGCTTTTGCCGAGGGCGTACAGCTTGGAGCCATCAGGAGTGACCGCTATGATGCAGTTAGCAACATCAAGACGGAGCACTGATTTGATATTGCCGTTGTAGTCATACACGCGCACCATTGTGCATGGCATCGAATCGGCATCTGCCGATTTGCCGACAGCATAATTATCGTGGGCATATCCGCCGATTACTGCATATACGCATGAATCGGTCACGTTGATGCCTCGCGGAAAAAAGTACCGCAGTTTCTCATTGTAGCGGATAGTCGCTTCACTGCCCTCCTCACTGATTTCTATCCCTTCCTGCGGTTCGCCCACCAGGGTGACTATGTCTACTGAATCTCCGGCAACATTGCCGAAAGAAATTATATCGCCCAAGGTGCTTGCGGCGGCAAAATGCTTCCCGTCAGGGCTTGCCGCTCCTTTCATCTGGAAGAAATTGGCGAGGGCGTAATCCGGAACATCGCTGCCGAGTTCCTCCTTCGGTGGATATGGCTGCACTATTTTCTTGAAATTGCCTGTGCTGTCATAGATTCCGAGCATTCCGGCGGGAGTGAGGTTAGGGGTGATGATGGCGCCGTTTGCGAGCCTGATGAGGTTTGCGGGCACAACAGAGTCGCCGGGAGCGCCGGCAATCCTTTCAGGCAGCGAAAAGATTGTCTTTAGCGTGGGATTATTCGAGTCGAGGTCCTCGATGGCAAGCAGCACGCCATACATTGCCGCAGCCTCGACAATCAGGCGCCGGTTTGCGGCATCAAATCGTATTGCGTCGACATATGGCATCTCCCCTTCGCCGCTTCCCTGCTTGAGGAAGGAACGGATGTATCTGCCGTCGGCGTCAAACTCGTCGATGAGCAGCTTCTCCTTGCCGGAATTGCGCACATATATCCTGTCACCCGAGGCAACGATTCCGTAGGGAGTGTTAAAAAGGCTGTCCCCGGCGATTAAAGTGCCTGTAAGGTTCAGGGTGTCAATCTTCTCCTCTGCACCTTTGCCGCTCCCTGTGCATGAGGAAGCGGCAACGAGCAGCAGAGCGGCAGCGGCGCATACCGCGGTACGCATCATAGTGTTATAATGTTCAGTTTAGTTTTTTGAGTGCCTCGGCTATGCGGCGCATTGCCTCGCGGATGTTGTCATCCGAAGTGGCGTAGCTCAGACGGATATAGCCCGGCAGGCAGAATGCCTCGCCGGCAACGGTGGCAACATGGCCCTCTTCAAGGAGGTACATGGCGAGGTCGGTATCGTTTTCAATTACCCTGTCACCGCAGCGCTTCCCGAAATATGCGCTTACTTTCGGGAACAGGTAAAACGCTCCCTGCGGAACATTCACCTCCAGACCGGGAATCTCCTTGGCAAGCTCCACAACGAGGTTTCTCCTGCGCTCGAATGCCTGGCGCATCTCCTCAACGCACTCCTGCGGGCCGTTGTAAGCCGCTTCAGCAGCTTTCTGGGCTATGGACGAGGGGTTTGAAGTGTATTGGCTCTGCAGCTTGCTCACCGCTTTTGCAATAGGCAGGGGAGCGGCGATGAAACCTATGCGCCAGCCGGTCATTGCGTATGCCTTTGAAACACCGTTCACAACAACAACCCTGTCAGCGACCTCGGGGAAAGCACCGAGAGAGGTGAAACTGCCGGTGAAGTTGATATGCTGGTAGATTTCGTCGGCAATGATGGTGATTTGCGGATGGTTTTTAAGCACATCCACAAGACCCTGCAGCTCCTCGCGGGTGTAAACGCTGCCGGTGGGATTTGAGGGTGAACAGATTATGATGAGGCGGGTGCGCTCGGTGATAGCCTTTTCAAGCTGCTCCGGAGTGATTTTGAAATCCTGTTCGATACCGGCGGGAACGAGAACGTTGGTACCCTCGGCGAGTTTCACCATTTCAACATAGCTCACCCAAGCCGGAGTGGGGATGATAACCTCGTCACCGGGATTCACGAGGCTCAGCACAGCATTGCAGAGAGCCTGCTTTGCACCGCCGCCAACAACAATCTGCTCGGGAGCATACTCAACTCCGTTGACTTCGCGGAGATTGTTGGCGATAGCCTTGCGGAGCGACATATATCCCGCAACCGGAGTATAGAAAGTGAAATTATCGTCGATTGCCTTCTTTGCAGCCTCCTTGATGTGGTGGGGAGTATTGAAGTCCGGTTCACCTACCGACAGGTTTATCACATCGATACCCTGCGCTTTGAGTTCAGAGCTTTTCTGGCTCATGGCGAGGGTCTGGGAAGGGGAAAGATTGGTAACGCGTTCTGAAATATGTGTCATATCTGTATGGATTTAATATCTTTCTGCAAAGATAAATATAAACGGCAAGATTTCTACTCTTGCTGCCCAAATTTTGACACCTATATTATAATACGCACGCGCGCGATGAAACTCATGTAAGTGTTAACGCTATAAATTAACAATCTATTTTGCTCTCCCGGCTCTACTTTGCATAAGCAGCTGAATATAAGGCTTATAAGTCTTATAAATCTTATACCACAATTGTTAAAAGTTAGAAAAAGTCCTTTTAAATTGTTGATATGCGAAAAAATATTAATATCTTTGCGACTTCGTAAGGTATATCCTTAGCAACACAGTATGAAATATAGTTGCCGTGACGCTTGATATAAGCCTCCCGGTGGCATTTGGAAAAAGCGAATTGAAGTAATTCACTATATGTCTAATTATTTTTTAGTATGAAAAAGTTTTTATTATTGCTATTGACCGTGGCTACGTTCACGATCGCGTCTGCGCAGACGCGTACCGTGACCGGTAAGGTCGTTTCTGCAGACGACAACGAGCCATTGGCAGGTGCCAGTATCATGCCGATAGGCGGTGGTATGGGCACATCAACCAACGCGGAAGGTGACTTCACCCTTAAGGTGAATTCCGACGTAAAAAAACTGAGAGTCACATTTATCGGTATGACTACTCAGGAAGTTGACATCACAGGAAAGCCCCTTTTCATCAAGATGGTAAGCTCGACTATCAGTTTGGATGAAGTAATGGTCGTTGCTTACGGTACTGCGAAGAAAGGTGAATATACTGGTGCCGCTTCTGTTATTGATGCATCTATCATCGAGGATCGTCTGGTTACAAACGTTACCAATGCCCTTAACGGTGTTGTTGCCGGTGTGCAGACTATAAATTCTAACGGACAGCCTGGTACTGGCTCTACTATCCGCATTCGTGGTGTGGGTTCTATTAATGCAAGCTCAACTCCTCTTTATGTGCTTGATGGAATTCCTTACGATGGTGATATCGCAGCTCTTAACCCCAGTGATATCGAAAACATGACAGTCCTTAAGGATGCTGCCGCTGCGGCTCTTTACGGTGCCCGTGGTGCTAACGGTGTCATCCTTATCAATACAAAGCGTGGTAAACTTGGCAAAACAAAAGTGACCCTTGATGCTAAATGGGGTTCAAATAGCCGTCAGATTACAAACTATGATGTGATTGATAGCCCTGCCAAGTACTACGAACTCAGCTACATGGCTCAGTTCAACGATGCTCTCTATAATCTGGGCTATGACCGTGAAAGAGCGTATACTTACGCTAATAGCAAAATGCTCTCTGCTTTAGGTTATCAGGTGTATACTGTGCCTGACGGCGAACTTCTTATCGGAAAGGATGGCAAGCTCAATCCTAACGCAACTCTTGGATATAAATACGGAAATAACTTTTTTACTCCTGATAACTGGGCAGATGCTACATTCCGCAACGGTCTCCGTCAGGAATATAACTTGAGTGTGTCCGGTGCTACAGACCGCTTCAACTATTACTTCAACGGTTCTTACACCAACGATGAAGGTGTGATTCAGAACTCAAGCTATGAGCGCGTTTCTACTCGTATGAGCGTGGATTATAAGGTTACTGATTGGTTCAAGATCGGAGCAAACCTCAGCTATGCTTATGCAAAGAGCGACTATCCTCGCGATATGACATCAGGCTCTGCAACAAGTAATGGTAACGCATTCTATGCTGCAAATGCCATGGCTCCTATCTATCCTATTTATGTGCGTGACGCTACAGGTGCAATTATGTATGATTCATCATACAACAAGCCTATCTATGACTATGGCGACTCAAAATCAACTCCTTTGGCGCGTCCTATCGTAACAAACGGTAACCCTGCAGGTCAGCTTATCTATGATTCCCGTGAATATCTTACAGACCTCTTTAACGGAAAATGGTTCCTGCAGCTTACTCCGATAGACGGACTTACCCTTACCGGTACATTAGGTTATTCTGTTGACAATACCCGCTATCACATGATTCTTAATGGTATCTATGGTCAGTTCACTACACAGGGTGGTAATGCTACTCAGGAAGCAGACCGTACATCAGGTTTCACAATGCAGGGTATTGCAAACTACAAACACACCTTCAATGATATTCATAACTTTGAGATTATGCTCGGTTATGAAAGCTATGATTACAGATCGGAATATGTTAATGCAACCGGTATCGGACTCTACAATCCGTTCTCATGGGCAATCAACAATACTCTGTTCAATGACGCACGCAGAGGTTACGGCGCTTTGACAGAATATGCAACACGCGGTATCTTCGGTCAGATTAACTATAACTTCGATTCCCGTTACTTCCTTACCGGTATGTACCGTCGTGATGCATCATCTCGTTTTGCTCCTAAGCACCGTTGGGGTAACTTTTTCTCTGTGTCAGGTGCATGGAATATCGCTAATGAGAAATTCATGGAAGATACAAGTTCATGGCTCAACCAGTTGAAATTGCGTGCAAGCTTCGGTCAGCAGGGTAATGACAATATCGGTAACTACTATGCCTATCTTGACCAGTATTCAATTGACGGTTCTACAAGCTGGAGTGATGGTTCACTCTCTTACAAAGGTAATCCTGATATAACCTGGGAAACTTCTAACTCTTTCAATATCGGTCTTGACTATACATTCTTGAATGGAATGTTCTCTGGTACTTTGGAGTACTTCAACCGTCAGACATCCGATATGCTTTATAACCGTCCGGTATCACCCTCTCTCGGCTACTCTTCAATTCCTATGAACGTTGGTTCTATGCGCAACAATGGTGTTGAACTTGAACTTAACTATACTCCGTTCAGAACAGACAATATCACATGGTCTGTCAATTTCAACGGCACATGGATCAACAATAAGATTCTTAAACTTGCTCCCGAACTCAACGGTGAATGGATAGACGGAAGCCGTATCTATAGAGAAGGTGAGTCAATGTACCAGATGTACCTTGTGAAATATGCCGGTGTGGATCCTGCAAACGGTAAGGCTCTTTACTGGGGCTGGGACTATGATAAGAACGGCGAAAAAATTGAAGGAACCTATCATGTGAAGTCCAACTACGACACAAAAGACCGTCAGAGCACTGGTAATATCTTCCCCAAGCTTTATGGTGGTTTCGGAACAACTCTTAATGCGTTTGGCTTTGACCTCGGTATTGCGTTCAGCTATCAGGCAGGCGGTAAGATTTATGATTCAGGTTATCAGTCATTCATGGGTTCAGGTTATTCAACTGACTATGGACACAACTGGCACAAGGATATCCTCAAGGCATGGACTCCCGAAAATCCTTACACAAATGTTCCCCGTCTTGATGCATCCGATGCCTATACATTCACAAGGTACAGCACTGACAGAGGTCTTGTTTCCAGCAACTATCTCGCTTTGAATAACATCACATTCGGCTATACCATTCCTGCAAACGCTACTCGCAAAATCGGTATCAATAATCTCCGTGTATATGTTGCAGCTGACAATGTGGCACTTTGGAGTGCCCGTAAAGGTCTTGACCCCCGTCAGAGCTTCACATCCGCTACTACATCTACCTACACTGCAGTACGTTGCATATCCGGTGGTTTGAAAGTTGAATTTTAATTACAATAAGCTATAACAATGAAAACAACATATAAATTCGTTCCTGCTCTGGCTGCATTGGCGTTCTTGGGATCATGTAACGATCTTGATACTGAGCCGATGGGTGGAACTGTTACATCCGAGCAAAAGGAACATGTGGTGTCTAACGACCCCTCAATGGCTGAGGCGAGTGTCAATGCTCTCCCTGTAATGACTAAGCAATATTGCGGTGTTTATGGTAGCTCCAGCGTTCAAAGCGATTTCGGCTGGCCCGCATCAATGCTTTTCATGGATTCAAGGACCGCCGATATGCCTTCCACCACTGATGGCTACAACTGGTTCGGCGATGGTCAGTCTTATGCTGATAAGACAGCGACATCACGTACCACAAACTTCATGTGGAGTACAAACTACAACATGATTTATTCATGTAATTCGGTGCTCAAGAGCATTGACCCTGAAACAACTAATGAAACCCTGCAGTATTATATGGCGCAGGCTTTGGGATACCGTGCTTGGGCATATTTCAATCTTGCACAGGCTTATCAGTTTACTTATGTAGGCAATCAGGATAAACCTTGCGTGCCTATCATTACAGAGGAAAACAGTGACCAGGCAGCTATAGAGGGCGCTCCGCGTGCTACTGTTGAAGAGGTCTATGCCCAGATTCTCAAGGATATTGACAAAACAATCGATCTCCTAAAAGCTACCGGACATATCGCACCTGCTGACCGTCTCGGCAAACAGTTTATGACTGCCGCCGCCGCTACAGGCATACGCGCTCGTATTAATTTGGTGATGAACAAGTGGACCGAGGCTGCTGCTGATGCGCAGTATGTGATAGATAACAGCCGTTGCACACCTTATTCTATCGCACAGGTGTCTAAGCCCTCTTTCTGGGATGCAGGTGACAGTTCATGGCTTCTCGCTATTGACGTTGAATCAGGAGAAGTCGGTAACCTTCACTGCTGGCCCGGTCACTTCGTGACTTTCTACGAAGGCGGTTATGCTCAGGTAGGCGTGTACAGATGCATCAACAAAGCCCTGTTTGAATCTATTCCTGCTACAGACGTTCGTAAAGGATGGTGGTGTGATGCAAATGGTGAGAGTGCAAACCTTGACGCAGCTCATGCAGCAATTCTCTACGGTTATTTCGAAACCAAAAAAGAAGCAGCTTACATTAATGTGAAATTTGATACCTATCAGAGCATGTTCAGCGGTATCTGCTACCTTAATGACATCCCCTTGATGCGTATTGAAGAAATGTATCTTACCCTTGCTGAGGCTCAGGCTATGTCTGGAAACGCAGGCGCAGGTGTGGCTACTCTCAATAACTTCATCCAGAGATATCGTGACCCGCAGTACTCTTGCACAGCATCATCTGCAACAGATATTCAGGATGAAATTTGGCGTCAGCGCCGTATTGAGCTATGGGGTGAAGGTATAGCATATAATGACCTGCAGCGTCTTAAAAAGCCTGTAGATCGTGTCGGTGGTGGATATGAGCCTTCTGTTTGCTTCAATATCCCTGCTGATAGCCCGTTGCGTATATACCTGATTCCGCAGAGCGAAATGCAGACCAACTCAGCTATTGGCGCAAACAATCCGGAAGGTCCGGTACCTACTCCTATCGTAGAGTAATAATAAAAAATTTAGAATAAGATGAAACTATTTAAGATATTTTCAGTAGCAGCGATATTGGCGGTGTCAGCACTGTCCTCCTGCTCTGATAAAGGTTATATGGATGAAGCTCCGCTTGAACAGGGTCTTACATTCCAATGCGCAACCTATAACGAGACTCTTGCTCCCGGAGCTGCCGAAATTGTAATTCCGGTAAGACGAACAATTGCTTCCGGTGAGGAGACTGTAAATATCAAATTTACACCCGGTAAGAACTGTCCTACTGACATAACTGTTCCGAGCCAGGTGAAATTTGAAGCAGGTAGCAACACAGCTGAAATTGTTATTAATATTTCAAACGCTACTCCTCCCGCTACCTATGCAGGTACTTTGGAATTTGATGGTACTCCCAGCTACGCTGGAATCTCAACTCTCACTCTCAACTGCCCCGTAAACTACACATGGGTAAGCCTTGGCAAAGGTACTTACTATGATATGTTTGTAATGCGAGGAGCTGATGATCCGTATCCAGTTGAAATTCTTAAAGCTGAAGGATTTGAACGCTATCGTGCCGTTAATCCCTATGTGGAATATTACAATACTTTGGGTAAGGAAAATTATCCAAATAGTACAATGTCTGTTACTTCCAATGGTCCGGCGTATGTTGAGTTTTGGGAAAATGCATCTGGAACACTCTCGTTCAATTCATTTGCAACAGGATTGTATTATAAAGATTCAGGTGGAAATGAAGGTGCAATCGGAGCCTACTCTTGGACTGCATTTAATGCAAGTGCTGGCTATACCGGCGATGATGACATTTGGTATGAACCTGGATTTGCAGTACTTGCGCCTGTTTATTATATAAACGGTGTTGGAGGCTTTGGTCAGATACAATATGGCATACAGATTGAGTTGCCTTAAATGTTGTAGTGCAACATGTTTTAATTGGTAAACTCCATACTTACTAATATCGTTGTAGGGCGGACACCGGCTTCGGTGCCCGCCCTCATTTGTTCGCCCGACATGGGCATAATCTAACGGGTGTAAGTCCCGAGCGCGCC
>CAMWQE010000013.1 GCA_947176335.1 uncultured Porphyromonadaceae bacterium
GTTATAAGAATGCCACGCAAATCAATCGGTGACATAGATTTTGTTATTGACAAGGTCATTGAACAGGTCGGCATAGCGCTCAGCAACCGCAAAAGCGTATGCGGCACCCTTTTCAGCAGTAGCACGCGCAGGGTTTCCAATTCCGGTGTCAGTGCTAACCTTGTTCCAATTTCTCGGCACCCAAGCCACTCCTTCCGCAAGAGTTTTCGCAGCAAATCCGGTATAGTTTCCGGGACCTGCTTCAGCCAAATTAACCAGTTCGGGATGATAATGCATCATTACCGAAGTTTCGAGTTCATCGGCATGGTCACCGGGATTATCAAAGAACTGCTTTGCCGGGAGCACCTTAAACCATTCGCTTGATGCTATGAGCATATCGGGATAGTCAACAGCGAGATCACGAATCATGCCTTTAAATGTGTTCCCTCCGTGTCCGTTGATTATCACAAGTTTATCTATGCCTTGATTATAAAGGGATGAAACAATGTCTGTGAGCACAGCCATCTGAGTCGCATGGCGGTAGTGGACACAGAATTTGAGGTCACGTTGTCCCGGATTCTGCGCACCAAGAGGCATGGGAGGCATTACCATGACATTGAATCCATATTTTTCACGGGCAATCACAGCCGCATCCACTGCAACATCATGACTCAGAATCGCGTCAGTCAGGTATGGAAGATGCAGGTTATGCGGTTCCGTAGCTCCCCAGGGAAGCACCGCGAGAGCATACTGCTCATCGCGGGTGCTACCATAGTTAGCGACCGAAAGGTCTAATTTCTTTTCCATTAAAGTTTTAGTTTAGATACTTTAGGTGTGCGGATTCTGGGTTTGAGTTCTCCGCCAATGAGCCAAATCTCGCCATCGGGTGTAACAGCGGCTGCTGCTCCGGCACGCGCGATTTCGCTGTCTGTAGCACCGATGCTCCATTTTGCAGCCTTGGGGTCAAAAACAAGAGCAAGGTCATTGAAGCGGTACCATTCAATCGGATGAGAGAGGTAATCGGGTGCCTGATTACGCAGTGCTTCAAGGAATACATCCTTGTTAACGCCGCCTGTAACCACGATGCGTCCGTCCGGCAGCACTACAGCAATACCACCGCCGGTGCTGACGGTCTCACCCTTAGTGCCAACAGGGTCAGGGAGTGCGGACCATTTGCCGGAAGCGGGGTCATACATGAGTCCGTCGGTATTGAGAGAAGCCTCACGGTTTTCACCTTTTCCCGCGAAACCACCCCACATATAAAGGTGCGATTTGCCTTTTGCATCCTTGGAACCGGCAAGCACAGGCTGAACGCGTGGATTTCCGGGGAAAGACTTGAGTTCTTTCCAACCGGCGGAAAGTTTGTTCATATCGAGCACATAGAGCGCATTTGACGGAGCACCGGCGATATTACCTCCGGCAACATAAACTTTTCCGTCCAAATAAGCTGCGCTTGTATTGTCAACTGTGACAGGAAGAGAGGGCAATTCAGACACAACCGCGTTGCCGTTTTCATCAAGAGAGATAAGAAGCACAGAGGAAAGCGCTTTCTGCGCTGTAGTACCACCAATGCAAACGATGCCCTGAGGAACAGTTGCTGACGCTCCGTATGCGATAGCCTCCGGCAACATTCCTATCTTTTTGCTGACAATTGAGCCGTCTGCCTGAGGAACGAGTTCGTAAATAGCCTGATAGAACTTCTTGACGCTACCGGGAGCCATCGGATTCACAGGGAAATTGCAACCGCCGGCTTTGATAACCTTGCCATTTATGGTTCCGGCGAATGCTGCGCTGACACCGGAAGCAATGCCTTCCTCGCTGTCAGGAGTCTCGGTAATCTCAATCTTGAATGTTGAAGCGGGAAGATTCTCACTGTTAACCACATTTGCCCTTGTGAAGGGTTGCCATGCGTAACGCACATAGCGGGGATTTGTAATGTCCATATTTGTAAGTGTTATAATATTATCAGCTGTGAATTGCGCTGAAGCGGGATAGTAAATTCCATCAACCTCAGCGACTTCAAATGTTCTCGGAGCGGCTCCGTCAGATGTTTTCATGCCGCGTCCGTACTCCATTTCAAGACGGACAGTGCCCGGGGCTACAAGAGTAGCTTTGAGCGGCAGCGGTCCGGAAGGTGTTGTGCCGGTGCTGTAAACCCTGTTGAGCGCCTGACGGGCAAGCCTCTCTCCAACAGGGCGTTTGTTCCTGGGGTGCACGTCCAGAGAATCGCCATGGTCATGGGAAACCGCCATAGCAGTGCCTGGAATTTCTTTTGCAAGCCTGCGCTGGCTATCACGGAACTGCGGCCATGAGGGTCGGTCAATAGAACTCAACTGGGTAAAGATAAACGGCAACTGAGGGGAATCCCATGTTTTACGCCAGCTGTCAACAAGCAGACGGAAGAGACCTTCATGCACCTCGATATTGTGAGCGTTGCTCTCTCCCTGATACCATATCACTCCGGCTATCGGATATGCGCCCAACGGACGGATGCCTGCTGCATAAAGATATGTGGGCTCATAAGGATGACGGTAGGAAAGATTATCTCCAGTATTCTTATTCGCCCTGCCCTGCGCCCACGGCTGAGTGTAGTCATTCTTACGCCAATTTACCAACGCCTCGGGCATGCCGAGTTCAAGCGTCTCAATGTCAATCCATGCCTCCGTGCCCGAACCTCCGATAGCATTATTTATGATTCCGACAGGCACATCAAGGCTGTCACGGAGCATTTTACCGAAGTACCATGCAACCGCAGAGAATCGTCCTGCAGTCTTATAGTCTGATTTCTGCCATGACGAAGGGTGGTAATAGTTGAGCGAATCCAGAGCTTCCAAATTAGCCTCATTCCATGTAATATTGTTTGTGATGACTCTCGGCTTCATGTCATAGAGCCTGAGGAGCGGGTCAGTTGTCAAAGCAGAGTCAGCCTTGTAGGTCGTGGTATGCTTGAGGTTAAACTCCATATTGCTCTGACCAGAGGCAAGCCACACCTCACCGACAGCGACGTCATTAAATACAAGTGTCTGCTTTCCGTCAGTGACTTTCATCACTAACCCGGTACATTCGGACATCGGCGGAAGTTCCACAGCCCATTTACCCTGATTATTCGCAACAGCTTTGACTGTTGTGCCGGCAATGGAAACAGTCACATTTGCACCGGCATCAGCAGTGCCGGATATAACCAACGGCTTATACCGCTGCAGCACCATGCCCGACCCATAGACAGGAGGCATTTTCAACCCTCCGTAATTGCCTGTAATTGCCGAATAGGCAGCCTTTGCAAGCAATGTCGCACCCTTAGCATTAGGATGTATTCCGTCAGTGAGGTAATTGGTGTGGTCAAGGAGCGGCTCTGCAAAATCAATCAGTTCCGCACCGGTAACCTGTGCAACAGTTTCAATAGTATTGCGGATTTCAATCCGCCAGTCACGAGTACCGGTCCTGAAGCGATGATGCTTTGCCGTGAGCGGTGACAGATTTGCGATAATCACCCTAACATCGGGATTAACGTGCCTGAAGCTATCCACAAGCGCAATGTAGTTGCCAACGAACTCGCTGTTGAAATCAGGCCAGTTGCGCGGGTCGGTGTCATTCACCCCAAGATGAACAACAATAACGTCAGGCTTGAACGCAAGCGCAGCCTTGAACTCAGGACTTTTCACATAAGGGTTATGTCCCTTGAACAGGAGTGTGGCTCCGGGCCGACCGAAATTGTCAACTACATATTTGTCACCAAGCATCCTGCCAAGCTGCACAGGATATGCATTCTGTTCCCTGTTTTCAACAAGTGAACCGTATGTAATGCTGTTTCCAACACAAGCCACTCTCTGCGGAGTAGCAGCGGAAACGGCAAAAGCCGCCGCACCTGCAAGCAGGACTGCGGCGGCTGATGTTTTAAAGAATGTCATTTTTAATCTTTTTCCAGAATATTATCAATAATCAACTGACCTTTTATCAACATTCGCGGAATGTGGAAAGGACCTTTGAATATATTACCCTTTGCCGGTTGAGCAACAGAGCCATCACGGTGCAGGTATCCGAACCATTCACCGTATACAGGATCGGGGAGGAACTGGTAAGCCCAGTCGTTAGCCAGCTGATGCATTTCAAGGTACTTGGAATCTCCGGTAGCCTCATAAGCATAAAGTGATGCAATGATAGCCTCTGTCTGCGGCCACCAGAACTTCATGTCCTGACTATAGTCCTGAGCGGGGAAACCTTTGCAGTCGCGGAAATTGATGATACCTCCGAACTCCTTGTCCCAGCCCCAATCCCATGACCAGTCAAGAATCTGGAGCGCCATATCCTTTACTTCCTTGCCTTTGCCTTCATTCCAGCCGAGGTATTTGGCTTCTTCGAGAAGGAACCATGCAGTTTCAATGCAGTGCCCGGGGTTGATGACACGACCGTTGATAGTATCAATTATCTCACCTTCGGGGGTGACCATCTCCAGAAGAGCCTTATACTCAGGATGAATAAAATACTTGCGCAGAGTTTCAATGCTTTTCGCAATCTGCTCGTCAAGCACCGGGCTGCTGATAGCCTCGCGGATTCTTGCGGCAGTATTGATAAGAATCATTGTTATCGAATGACCTATAGCTTTCTGCTCGGGAAGGTATTTAGGCTCAAGAATGCCGGGAGTATTCAGGAAATACTCAATGTCATTGAAAAGCTTGAGAGCTCTTTCGGCATACTGGCGGTCGCCGGTTGCTATTGAATATTCCGCTAAAGCAATAGCGGCAAAACATTCACTGAACACATAGCGGCGTTTGCGCAACGGTTTTCCGTCAGCGGTCACCTCGAAGTACATACGACCATCCTTGTCAAAGCAGTATTTTTCAAAGAAGTCGATGCAACTTTTTGACATTTCAAGATATTCAGGACGCTTCTCAATATTATTGTACGCGAACGCATATATGAATGCACAACGTCCCTGGAACCATACGGATTTGGTGGAATCCATAAGGTTTCCCTCACGGTCAACGCAGGTGTAAACGCCTCCATTCACCTTGTCAAGCCCATGTTTGAGCCAGAAAGGGAGAATATCGTCGAGAAGATCCCGACGATAATGTTCCCTCCATTCGTTAAGATATTTAGATGTGTCTAATGTCCACATTTTCAAATTAGAATTTGTTACAACGATCAAAGAAGTTGATAGCCTCGAGTTCAGCTTTCATAGCTGCTTCCTCTTCATCTGTGAGGTTGCGGAAGGGAACACGGTTGGGACCGAGGTCGAGACCGATAAGCTTCATGATGCGTTTGCCGCCGACGATATTGCCACGGTAGTTGCAGATAACGTTGATAACAGCCTGAGAGAAGTTCTGTTTTTCGCGTGCTGTTTCAAGGTCACCTTTCTCCCATGCCTCAATGATGCCGACAAGCTCCTTGCCATTATAGTTGGTAGTACCACCGATACCACCCTGCGCACCGCCCTGTGCGAGAGAGGGAAGGATTGTTTCGTCCTGACCGTGGAGCATATCGAACTTGCCATCCTTGTAGAGGCGGCACTGGTTGTACTCATAAAGGCTCTCGAAGGTGTACTTGATACCTGCGAAGTTGGGGATTCTGCCATCTACAGCCTTAAGCATTTCAATCATAGGCAGGAATGCGCCGTTGAATGCCGGGATATGGTAGTAGTAGAAGGGAAGATTGGGAGCTGCGGATGCAATTTCCTCGCAATATTTAACGAGCTCTTCAACACGACCGATTTTCGGGAAAGGAGGAGCCATTGCACCAATACCCCATGCGCCGATTTCAGCAGCGTGACGTGCGAGTTCCTTAGCTTCGCGGAGCGAGCAGCTGCCTACATGAACGATAACCTTGAAATCTTCAGGCACAGCCTTAACCCAAGCCTCAGCGAGTTTTTTACGTTCTTCGGTTGTGAGCATATAGCCTTCACCGCTTGAGCCATTGATAAATACGCCTTTAAGACCGTTTTTCTTGAGCATTGCTGCATATGCGGGTATTACTTCGAGGTTAATATCACCATTGGGAAGCATAGGGGTGAAAGGAGCGTCAATGAGTCCTTTGATTTTTTCAAATTCCATAATCGTTATTATTAAGGTGTTTATATTTCTGTTAATTTATTACGCTTCAATTGTTTCAGCTTTGAGGTCAAGGCTCTTACGGTCCTCAGCGCTCATTTCTTCATCATCCTTGTCATCGCTCTTGGGCTTGAGCACAATCAGCTGCAAAGCAACGGCGATAATCAGGATTCCAGCCATGAGTGCAAAGCACTTGCCGAGTCCAAGCGATTCGGACAATCCGCCGAGCACCTGAGTGGTGACAGCACCCATAATCACGCCGAGCGAGTTCATGAATCCGTAAGCCATAGCTCTCTGGCGCGATGAAACGAACTGGCAGAGGATAGGCATATTGTTTGCATCGAACATTCCGTAGCCAACACCGAAGAGAAGTCCGGCAAGAACAGAAAGCACGATACTGTTTGGAATAGCAAGGAGAATCAATGACGGAATCATCATGGTCAAACCTATGGCACTGGTGTAGATTCTGCCCTTGACATTTTTCTTAACCCATTTGTCGCTGAGAGGGCCGCCAACCATAACGCCGATAAAGCTGCTGACAGCGATAGTAAGTGTAGCGATAGGACCAGCCCATTCCATTCCGATGTTAAGGCTTGCGAAATTATCCTTGAACAGAGTCGGCAACCAGTTCTTGGTAGCCCAACCGGGGATAGAGCTTGATGCGAAGAAGAAGAGAATAACCCAGAAAGCTATGTTTGAAAATACCACAGCGAAAGACTGCACAACAGATTCTTTTGATTTGGAAACAGCGCTCTTTGCCGCCGCCACTTTCTCACTCTTGCCACGGTTTGCCTTTTCATGAAGGAGGAAGATAAGCACAAGAGCATAGGCAACGCCAATGATACCGAACCAATGGAAAGTAGCCTGCCAGCTCCAGTTTGTAGCAACCATAGCGCCGAATCCGCCCAATGCCTGACCGCAGTACAGACCGGTCATGTGCAGCCCGATTGCAAGCGAGCGTCCTTTTCCGGTGAAAAGGTCTGCTATAAGCGACAGAGCGGAGGGGATGTAAAGCGCCTCACTGATACCCATTATGCCACGAAGCCACATGAGCTGTGAGAAGTCTGTGCAGTAACCCATGAGATATGTAACCGCGCTCCAAACGCCAAGTGAACCGACAATAAGCCACTTGCGGCTCACGCGATCGGCTACCGCGCCTGAGAACGGGCTGAAAAATCCATAAACCCAAAGGAAAATAGCCATCAGGGCACCGAATGCCTCAGCATTTTTCAGCGCAGCGATATCGTTTGCGATATTCATCTGCATAGTAGACAGCATCTGCCTGTCCATATAATTCAGGAGCGCAACCACCCAGAGCAGGCCTACTACTACCCAGGGATAGAATTTCTTTTCTTGCAGTTTCATAAGTTACTGTGTTGTAATCCGAGATTTAAGGGTTAATAAAAATAAGGTCGCGGAGTTTCCTCCATACCGCAAAAGTACATTTTTTCTCGCAACATCAAAAAAATTTCTCCTATAATTATTCGTGTGCCGGGCATAAAAAAACAGCTGTCCCGGCAGTCCGCAGACAAATATCACATTTTTTCGCACAAAGTTGCGACATTTCAAGCCTCCATAGCGTTTTGATATTATATTTGCATCATAAACTTAAAAACACAATACATTATGGACAATTTCACATATTGCACTCCCACGAAGTATGTCTTCGGTCGCGGAGTGGAGTCACAGACAGGCAACGAGACAGCTGCAATCGGAGCTACCAAGGTGCTGGTTGTTTATGGAGGGGGCTCAGCGGTACGCTCAGGGCTTCTTGACCGTGTTTGTGATTCACTTTCCAAGTCAGGCATCAAGTACTCGACACTCGGAGGCATAAAGCCGAACCCTGTGGACGGCCCGGTGCGTGAAGGTATAGATATATGCCGCAAGGAGGGTCTTGATGCAATCATTGCTGTTGGTGGCGGCTCCGTCATAGACACCGCAAAGGCAATTGCACTCGGAGTGCCTTACAGCGGAGATTTCTGGGATTTCTACAGCGGCAAGGCAAAAGCTGAAACTGCTCTGCCCGTAGGGGTTGTCCTCACCATTCCTGCCGCCGGCAGCGAAGGGAGCGGAAACTCCGTAATAACCCTTGAATCGGAAAAAGTGAAGATTTCCTTGAGAACGGATTATATCCTGCGCCCGAAATTCGCAATCATGAATCCGGAACTCACTTTCACCCTCCCCGCCTACCAGACAGCGAGCGGAATCGCGGATATGATGGCTCATATCATGGAGCGCTATTTCACCCCTACCCAGGATGTGGAAATTACCGACAGGGTAAGCGAGGGCGTTTTGAAAGCTATAATCGAAGAAGCTCCTAAAGTAATAGCCGAGCCTGACAACTACCAGGCACGCGCAAATATAATGTGGAGCGGAACACTCGCCCACAACGGCATCTGCGGCACAGGCAGGAAAGAGGACTGGGCAAGCCATGCGATAGAGCACGAAATAAGCGCCATGTACAATGTGACCCACGGTGCAGGCCTTGCCGTAATTTTCCCCGCATGGATGACCTATATGGCACAACACAATCCCACTAAAATAGCACAGTTTGCCCGGAGGGTATTCAATGTGCGCGATGAAAAGGATGAAGCTGCCGCTTACGAAGGCATCGATTGCCTTAAAGCATTCTTCGGCGCCATAGGACTCCCTGTGACCTTTGCACAACTCGGAGTACCTGACCCGGACATTAATGAAATGGTGCGTCGTCTCCATATTAATAAAGGTGAGGTGATAGGCGGCTATATGCCACTGCGCGCGGCAGACACCGCCGAAATATACCGCCTCGCCCTGTAATGGTCATACGCCGGTACACTCCCGCAGACAAGGAGCTGTGGGATGACTTCGTAGAACAGTCGCGCTGCGGGACATTCCTGTTCAAGCGTGACTACATGGACTATCACTCAGACCGCTTTGCCGATTGTTCGCTCATGGCGTTCAACCGGCATGGCAGGCTGACAGCTATGCTACCCGCTGAAATACGTGGCACCACAATAAGTTCGCACAGTGGACTGACATATGGCGGATGGATTACACCGGTACGCCATTTCAATGGCACTACTATGACAGAAGTGTTCGATGCCGCACTTCCCGCAATGCGCGGACTCGGCGCACACGAACTGACATACAAGCCTCTGCCACATATATACCAGAAGATACCGGCAGAGGAAGATTTATATTCATTGTTCCGCCTCGGAGCGCGACAGACCGATTGCGTTCTCTCCTCCGCCATAGATTTACGCCACCCTGCCCCTGTGGATGAAAACAAACGGTATGCCGTACGATTCGCAGCCTCATCGGGAGTCACGGTAAACGAAGGAGAGGACTTCACCGGCTTTTGGAAAATGCTCGAAGATTGCCTTGCAACCCGGCATAATGCCGCCCCTGTACACACCCTCAGCGAGATTACACATCTGAAAAGCTGCTTTCCGGATAATATCCGGCTGTACATAGCTTTCCGGGAGGTCTTGCCGGTTGCCGGTGCTGTCATATACTTCTGCGACAGAGTGGCACGGGTACAGTATATGGCTTCAAACGACGCAGGACGAAAAGCCCAAGCGCCATCAGCTCTAATCCACCACCTCCATGAAGCATGCAGGGAGAAATACGACTATATCGACATGGGAGGCTCGAATGAACCTGTCACCGGGGAGCTTGACAACGGGCTGCTCCGGTTCAAAAGCGAACTCGGTGCGCGAGGCATCGCATTTCCCACCTACAGCATTGCTCTTTGATATTGCAATATAATTAAGTACCTTTGTAGCCGCTAAAAACTATTCAGCTATGGAAAAGAAATTCAACCGTACCCTCATAACCACTGCACTGCCCTATGCAAACGGCCCGGTGCATATCGGACATCTCGCCGGTGTATACGTACCCGCCGACATATATGCACGCTACCTTCGCCTGAAAGGTGAAGATGTGATTATGATTGGCGGCAGTGACGAACACGGTGTGCCTATCACCATCAAGGCGCGCGAGGAAGGGGTGACACCGCAGGATATCGTTGACAGATATCACGCTATTATCCGTGACTCCATGGCTGAGCTCGGCATAAGCTTCGACATTTACTCCCGCACTACCTCCGACATCCACCACGACACCGCATCGGAATTCTTCAAACGGTTATATGACAAAGGATGCTTTGAAGTGAGGACTTCCGAGCAGCCATACGATGCCGAGGCAGGAGAATTTCTCGCCGACCGCTATGTTGCCGGCACATGCCCTCACTGCGGCAAGGAAGCATATGGCGACCAATGCGAAAGCTGCGGCACATCACTTAGCGTGACAGACCTTATTGACCCTCACTCACGCCTTACTTCCGCACCAGTAAGCTGGAAGGAAACGACCCACTGGTATCTTCCTCTCAACAAATATGAGGAAGCGTTGAGCAAATGGATTCTTGACGGGCACAAGGAGTGGAAAAGCAATGTGTACGGTCAGTGCAAATCATGGATTGACATGGGGCTGCAGCCCAGAGCCGTGAGCCGCGACCTCAAATGGGGTGTTCCGGTGCCGGTTGAAGGCGCCGAGGGCAAAGTGCTGTATGTGTGGTTCGACGCACCTATAGGTTACATATCCAACACCAAGGAACTTCTTCCCGATTCTTGGGAAAAATGGTGGAAAAGCGATGACACCCGCCTTATTCACTTCATCGGCAAGGACAATATAGTTTTCCATTGCATAGTTTTCCCCGCTATGCTCATGGCTTACGGCGACAATTTCCAGCTTCCGGACAATGTTCCCGCAAATGAGTTCCTCAACCTTGAGGGCGACAAAATATCCACTTCACGCAACTGGGCTGTATGGCTCCACGAATATCTCCGTGATTTCCCCGGAAAGCAGGACACACTACGCTATGTGCTGACCGCGAATGCCCCGGAAACCAAGGATAATGATTTCACATGGTCTGATTTCCAGGCGCGCAATAACAACGAGCTTGTGGCAGTGCTCGGAAACTTTGTTAACCGCGCTGTAGTGCTTACCCACAAGTTCTTTGAGGGCACATTGCCTGAGCAGGGAGAGCTGCTTGAAATAGACAGAAAACTTATTGCGGAGGTGCAGGATGCCGCCGCTTCACTCAGCAACAACCTTGACACTTTCCATTTCCGCGAAGCGCTGAAAGACGCTATGGAAATTGCACGCATCGGCAACCGCTACCTGCAGGAGACAGAGCCGTGGAAAGTGGCAAAGACCGACATGAACCGCGTCGCAACGATTCTCAACTGCGCAATCCAGCTATGCGGCAACATCGCGGTTGCCTTCGAGCCGTTCATGCCGTTCATGAGCGCGTCGCTATGCAAAATGCTCGGAATGGAAGAACTCAAATGGAGCATGCTCGGCAAATTCGACATTATTCCGGCAGGAACAAAAATCGGAGAACCGCAACTTCTCTTTGAGAAAATCGAGGATTCGGCAATCCAGTCACAGCTTGACAGGCTGGCAAGAATCAAGCAGGAAAACAAACTAAAGGCATTCAAGGCGGCACCGCAGGCTCCGGATGTGGACTTTGACACTTTCATGAAAGCCGACCTTCGTGTAGGCACAGTGCTTGAATGCGTGAAAGTGCCTAAAGCTGACAAGCTCCTTAAATTCAAAATCGATGACGGCCTCGGCACACGCACCATCGTCAGCGGCATCGCCGCACACTATCAGCCGGAAACCCTTGTCGGAAAACAGGTGTGCTTCATAGCTAACCTCCCTCCGAGAAAGCTCAAAGGCATCGAATCACAGGGAATGATTCTTTCAGCTGAAAATGCTGACGGCTCATTGGTCGTAATAGGTCCGACAGATCCTGTAGTTCCCGGAGCACAGGTAAAGTAAACCCACACCGATTGCCAATGGACACAACAGCACGCCGACCGCGACTCCTTATTATATATACGGGTGGCACAATCGGCATGATAGAAAATGCCGAGACGCACACCCTGCAGCCATTTGACTTCACGCATCTTATTGACAATGTGCCGAAGATTCGGAAGCTCAATTATGAGATTGACAACATCTCATTTGAGCCGCCGCTCGATTCATCAGACATGAATCCCGAGCACTGGGGGCAGATTGTCAACGCGATTGAGAAGAATTACCGTGCATACGACGGTTTTGTAGTGCTGCATGGCACAGATACGATGGCTTATACCGCATCTGCACTATCTTTCATGCTCGAAAACCTCAGCAAACCGGTAATCATAACCGGTTCACAGCTCCCTATAGGTGAGGTGAGAACAGACGGTGAGGAAAACCTCATTACCGCGCTGCAGATTGCCGCGTCTGTCACCCCGACCGGCACTCCGACGGTGCAGGAGGTCGCAATACTTTTCGAAAATTACCTGTGGCGGGGAAACCGCTCAACAAAAATGAGCGCGGACAATTTCAATGCCTTCAAAAGCAATAACTATCCGCCGCTGGCAAAAATAGGGCTCGGCATTCATTTTGATAATGACGCGCTTTACCGCCACATAGAGCATCGCCCCCTACGCACCCATTACAAGATGGACCAGGGTGTGATGTGCATCGACCTCTTTCCGGGACTCACTGAAGCGACATTGCGTCATCAGCTATCAACTCCCGGCATCAAGGGTATCGTTCTGAAAACCTACGGTGCCGGAAACGCGCCGACCTCAAAATGGTTTACCGACGCAATCAGGGAGGCGGTTGAGCGCGGGGTAGTGGTTGTGAATGTCACCCAATGTGTGAACGGCGGGGTACAGAAGCGCTATCTTGCCGGTGACACCATCGCTGCATGCGGAGTTGTTTCAGGACACGACATAACAACCGAAGCCGCACTGGCTAAACTGATGTACCTCTTTGGAATGGGACTGCCACCGGAAGAGGTCAGAGACCACTTCGGTCACTCGATTTGCGGAGAAATAACAATTTAACATTTGTTGATGTAACGTTTGGAATATATTTCGCGTCATATAGATAGAAAACAATAATTTCATCAGATATGACAAGAATTTTTATCCTCCTCACCATCTTCATCACATCACTGGCTGCATCGGCACATGTGGACATTACCCCATCCTCTAATTATGTGACGCATACAGTGCCCGTGAATTTCAGCAGAATCAGCAGGCTGGAAACAAAGACCGCGATTGACATCGAGTATACGGACGCCCCGACACAGAAGGTACAGATATATGCACCGGAAAATTTGGCAAAGTACGTTCGCGTCAGCTTAGAGGGCACTACCCTTTCCGTGAGCTATAATCAGTCCATATCCATTCACGGCAACTGCACGGTCAAGGTAATGATAAGCGCACCGGATGTAACCTCCTTTGTAACCAACAGTTCTGGTGATATCCAGATTAAGAACTCTTTTAACAGAAGTGGAAAAACCGTATCACTCACCACATCTTCTGCCGGTGACATCAAAGGATACAATATCACCGCCCAGCAAATCAATTTGAAGACCAATTCGGCAGGTGACATAAGACTATCCACAATAAAATGCAATTCCGCCACCCTATCCACTAATTCTGCCGGCGATATACGAGTGGATAACATAACAGCATCAAGTGTAAGCGTTCAATGCAATTCATCTGGTGACATCTATACAAACAGAATCGTTTGCAACCAGCTGTCCGCCGCATCGCAATCCGCCGGTGACGTAAATATCGCGGGAGCCAACTGCGAGTATATCTCCGCTATCTCATCCTCATCAGGCGACGTGAAGATTTCAGGGATAACCGCCTCCATAGTCGAAGCTCGAAGCGGTAGCGCCGGCGACATTATTCTGTCAGGAATGTGCAACAATGCCGAGCTTTCGGCATCCAGCTCATCAGACATCATAGCATCCTCGCTCAAAGCGAAAACTGTGAAGGCTACCACCAACTCAAGCGTATCAAGCATATCCTGTTATGCGATTGAACGCTTTGAGGCAAACAAATACCGTCACAGCACAATCAAAAACCATGCAAACGGACACTCCACCACAATTGTTACATACGACGATTGACCAATGCAACGACAGGAGTTTGAAAAACTTGCCTCCGGACTGCGTCCACGCCTTCTCTCCACTGCAAAGAGTATTCTTGGCTCGGTGGAGGAAGCTGACGATGCCGTGCAGGATACTCTAATCAAACTCTGGTTTTTCAGGGACAGGCTCTCTAACTATGACAATCCTGCTGCGCCGGCGGCTGTGATTCTCCGGAGGGTATGCATATCGGCAATAAGAAGCCGGCAGTCCTCGCTTGATTTGGATGAGGCAATGACCGTGGAGTTCAACACATATTCCGACACAATAGACCCTGATATAATGGAAGCTATTGAGGGATTGCCGAAAATGGAACAGGCCGTATTGAAAATGAAACATATAGAAGGCATGGAAACTGAAGAAATAGCATCACTTATCGGTTCTAACCCCGGCGCGGTGCGCACCGCACTGTCAAGGGCACGAAAAAGAGTGCGTGACATATATTTAAAATCAAAAGCATGAATATGACTGACAAAAATATTGAGACATTACTCGACCGCTTCTTTGAAGGTGAAACCACCTGTGCGGAAGAGGCGCAGCTCCAGCAATTTTTTGCCGGCAACAATGTGCCCCCGCATCTCAGGGAGTATATACCCATGTTCAAGTGGTATGCCGACGGAATGCCGGGAGAACCCGGAAGCGAACTGGAATCCCCGGCAGGTAAAAACCGCAGACGCTTCATCAAACCTTTGATATGGATTAGTTCTGCCGCCGCTGCAATCGCTGTGGTATTTTCACTCGGATGGAATTACCACACCCGTAACATCCAGCGCGAATTGCTCGCAAAGCAGCATGAAGGCAGCTATATTATGATAGACGGGAACATGACTACGGACATTGAGTATATTTCAGATGATATAAAGGCAATCAACCTTGAAGCGGAAAGTATAGAGCTGGAGCTTCGAGCTGCGGAGCTCTCAGCCATCGCCGACAATGAAGAATTCTTTTCCTGACCCACAAAATAAACTCTCAAATTTATAATAATTCTCACCTTAAATAATTAAAGGATATGAAACGAAACTTACTGCTCATACTTATTATCGCGGTTGCATTCCCGACATTTGCGGCAAGTGACTGGCATGATGACCTTGTCACCAATATGAATTCCGAAAATGCTGTCGAGAGGGCTCTCGCCGTAGACCGTGATCCCTCTTCAGGCAAAATACGTCAGGCAACATACCGCTACACTTTCAAGCAGAAGTCACTTTACAAAAGCTTGCGCTCAAAGCTCCTAAACCGTGAAAACGAAGCTTCCAATTTCATTCTTAAGCCGGGAGAGGACGGACAGATTATTATGAAGTTCGTGAAGCCGGACAACTACAGGAATTACAGCCTTTCTCATGTCAATGGCAAGTACCAGCTCATTATTTCCGTAAACACCGAGCCGTATGACTATGTTGACAGTGATTCACAAAAGCAATTTGAGGAACGGCAGAAGCAGTTCGTTGAGAGGCAAAAGCAATTTACGGAGCGGCAAAAACAATTTGTGGAGCGGCAGAGACAGTATGCGGAGCGACAGGCGGAAAAACAGAGGCAATACGCTGAACAACAGGCAGAGAAGCAGAGACAGTATGCACAACAGCAGGCTGAAAGACAGAGACAATATGCCGAGCAGCAGGCTGAAAGGCAGAGGCAGCAGGCTGAAAAACAGAGACAGTACGCCGAGCAGCAGGCGGAGCGCGCAAGGCTACAGGCGGAAAGAGCAAGACTGCAAGCCGAGCGTGCAAGGCAACAGGCGGAGAGACAGAGGCTGCAAATAAACAGGTCTAATTCTACAAGCCGCATTATCAGCACATCTGCGAGCAATTCTGTTGAATCTCAAAATATATCCTCTCAGCTCAAAGCGGCAGAAGCTGAAAGAAAAAGACTATTGGACAATAGGTAAAATATTGACCGCGCTGATGGTTTTCTCGAAATAAATGGTTAACTTCGCGTCATTGACGTAATTCTTAAAGCTAACACCAAATGAAAATCGAGAAAACCTCAGCGACATCATCCCTCGGTGAAATAACCCTCTATACCCTCACAAACGCGCAGGGAGCCAAAGTCACACTCTCCTCGCTTGGAGCAGGAATCGTATCGGTAGTTGTACCGGACCGCAACGGAGTAATGACCGATGTGGCTATAGGTTACACAAATCCTGCCGATTATATTGCAGACGGACCTTGCGCCGGCAAGGTGCCCGGACGGTTTGCAAACCGCATCGCCAAAGGTCACTTCACACTTGACGGAAAAGAATATACCCTCGCTATCAACAACGGTCCTAACGCGCTTCATGGCGGCCCTACCGGATACATGAACCGTATCTGGAACAGCACCGCTAATGCGGCTGACGGCACTGTGACATTCACCTACCACAGTGCGGACGGCGAAGAAGGATATCCCGGAAACCTCGAAGTAACCGCAAAATATACATGGAGCGATGACAATACACTTACTCTTAACCTTAAGGCTGAAACAGACGCTCCAACTGTAATAAACCTGACCAACCACGCTTATTGGAACCTCGAAGGCCACGATTCAGGCAACGTGTTTGACCATGAGATGCAGCTCGCTTGCAGCAAGTGGCTGCCGACTGACGACACACTCATCCCTACAGGGGAAATTGCAGAAGTTGCCGGGACACCCATGGACTTTACATCACCTAAAAAAATAGGACAAGACATAAAAAAAGATTTTCCCGCGCTTGAATACGGCAAAGGATATGACAACTGCTGGGTTGCCGACAACTATAAGAAAGGTGAGATGCACACAATAGCGATTCTATCCTCTGAGCCATCCGGCAGAGTACTTGAAGTCACCACCACCCAACCCGCTGTTCAGGTTTACACCGGGAACTGGCTCGCCGGTTCACCTGCAAACAAAGCCGGGCGTTCTTATAATGACTACGACGGTGTAGCTATCGAATGCCAGAACTTCCCCGACGCTCCAAACAAACCTGGATTCCCCTCACCCGTATTGCGTCCCGGAGAAGTTTATGATGAAACTATTGCATTTTCTTTCAAAACCAAATAAAATACTGACCAATGAAACCCACATTATTCGTGCTTGCTGCCGGCATGGGCAGCCGTTACGGAGGACTCAAGCAGCTTGACGGTCTCGGACCTCACGGCGAAACAATCATGGACTACTCAATCTATGATGCTATCCACGCCGGATTCGGAAAAGTAGTTTTTGTTATCCGCAAAGATTTTGAGCAGGATTTCCGCGATAAAATCCTTTCAAAATATGAAGGGCACATTCCTGTTGAGGTTGTTTTCCAGTCACTCGACGCACTTCCTGAAGGCTACACATGCCCTGAAGACCGCACAAAACCCTGGGGAACGAACCATGCTGTTCTCATGGGCAAGGATGCTATCAAGGAACCCTTTGCAGTCATCAATGCTGATGATTTCTATGGCAGGAACGCATTTGAAGTTATAGCTAAAGAACTTTCAAAGCCCCGCGACAAGAAAGGCGACTACTGCATGGTAGGTTTCCGTGTTGGCAACACCATGACAGAAAACGGCTCTGTTGCACGCGGCGTTTGCTCTACATCTGATGATGGACACCTCACATCTGTCGTTGAGCGTACAGCCATCAGCTACGACAAAGACGGTAAAATCGTATTCACCGATGAAAACGGTGTTGAGCAGACACTTGATCCTTCTACTCCTGTGTCCATGAACCTGTGGGGATTCACTCCCGACTACTTTGACTACAGTGAACGCGAGTTCAAAAAATTCCTTGACAAGGACATCAACACTCCCAAGAGCGAATTTTTCATTCCTCTCGCAATTGACACACTTATCCGCAACGGAGAGGCTACTGTAAAAGTGCTTGACACCGATAGCCGCTGGTTTGGTGTGACTTATGCTGCTGACCGTCCCGGAGTTGTTGAAAAATTTGCAAAACTCCACGAAGACGGCACATACCCCGAAAAACTGTTCTAAATCAATTTTACGCCTAAAAATTTGCGCGGTAAAAGGTATGTTTATACCTTTGCACTACAAATCCCGCGCATGTGGCGTAATTGGTAGCCGCGTTAGACTTAGGATCTAATGTCTCAGGACGTGGGGGTTCGAGTCCCTTCATGCGCACAAAACCATAGAGCCGGCATTGCTTTTCGCAGCGCCGGCTCACTTTTTTCTTGATATGAGTGCTATAAACCACGACCTCTCATTAATAAAAGGAGTTGTCTTTGACATTGACGGAGTCCTGTCCCCTTCAACCATACCGATGGCGGAGAACGGGCAATTGCTCCGCATGGCAAATGTCAAGGATGGATTTGCCATGCGACTTGCCGCACGGCTCGGACTAAAAATCGCGATTATTTCCGGAGCGGATTGCTACACCATAAAAAACAGGATGGCAGCGCTGGATATAAAAGATGTGTACCTGAACGCATCAAAAAAACTTCCTGTGCTCAGGCAATGGATGGGCACACACAATCTGGCACCGGAACAGGTCGCTTTTGTCGGTGACGACATACCCGATATCCCTGCAATGGGCATCACTGGACTTCCTGTCGCACCATCCGATGCTGCGGTGGAAGTAAAGGCAATTTCAAAATACATATCTCCCGTTGCCGGAGGATACGGAGTGGCGCGTGACCTCCTTGAACAAATTTTAAAGGCGCAAAATCTCTGGCTTGACAGGGATGAAGCATTTCACTGGTAATTCTTTTGCAATATGAATCCTGTAAACCCGCTCTCACATCTCGACCGTTACAGAATAATTCTGGCAAGCGCATCCCCGCGCCGCCGCGAGCTCCTTGCTATGCTCGGACTCAAGTTTGAAGTCATTCCCGCACCGGTTGACAACGAGGATTATCCCCCGGAAACAGCACCTGCCGACATACCCGAATTTCTTGCGCGAAAAAAAGCGGAAGCGTGCAATTTTGGTGATGACACGCTTACCATCACTGCGGACACCATTGTATTGGCAGGCAATAAAGTTTTAGGCAAACCTGCTGATGCCGATGATGCGAAAAAAATGCTTAAACTTATATCCGGCTCATCGCATCTGGTCGTTACCGGGGTCGCGGTGAAAACATCGCGGGCACTGTACAGCTTCACCGCAGCTACCGAAGTATCGTTTGCCCGCCTCACCGAGCGTGAAATGGACTGGTATATCTCCACCTGCCGTCCTTTTGATAAAGCGGGAGCGTACGGAATACAGGAATGGATTGGCTGCATCGGGGTCACCGGCATACGCGGAAGCTACTACAATGTCATGGGACTGCCGCTGCACCGCCTGTACACCTTGCTCGCAAATATACCTGGCTGACAATTTTTTATATTTTCCATACGCATTTTTAGCATTTCGGTTTATACAGATTGCTGAAAAAATTATTATCTTTGCATGCAATAAATTTCAAGACAAACAAATTATGTCGTTTATTGCAGATAGAGTAAAAATGGACGGGCTGACATTTGACGATGTCCTTCTTATCCCCGCCTATTCCGAGGTTCTACCCCGCGAAGTTAATCTTAAAACCAAGTTTTCACGAAACATCGAGCTCAATGTGCCCATTGTCTCTGCGGCTATGGACACTGTCACTGAAGCGCAGCTTGCAATTGCGATTGCACGCGAAGGCGGTATCGGTGTAATCCACAAGAATATGTCTATCGCCGAACAGGCGCGTCAGGTTCATGCAGTAAAGAGAGCTGAAAACGGCATGATATATGACCCCGTGACTATCAAACGCGGCAGCACTGTTGCAGACGCCCTTGCCATGATGGAGGAATACCACATCGGCGGCATACCTGTGGTTGACGATGACCGCAAGCTCGTAGGTATCGTGACAAACCGTGACCTCAGGTTTGAGAGAAACCTCAAACGCCCCATTGACGAGGTTATGACCACTGAAAACCTCGTTACCACACAGCAGAGCACAAATCTTGAGGAAGCTGCACAGATTCTTCAGGAGCACAAGATTGAGAAACTCCCGGTTGTTGACAATAACGGTCGCCTTGTAGGACTCGTGACATACAAGGACATCACCAAAGCTAAAGACAAACCCAATGCCTGCAAGGATAGCAGAGGTCGCCTCAGGGTTGCCGCAGGTGTAGGAGTGACAGCAGACAGCATGGAGCGTGTCGATGCCCTCGTTGAAGCCGGAGTTGACGCAATAGTGATTGACACCGCCCACGGACACAGCAAAGGCGTTATCGGAGTGCTCCGCGCTGTTAAGGAAAAATATCCCAACATTGACGTTGTTGTAGGCAATATCGCAACCGGCGATGCTGCAAAGTATCTTGTTGAAAACGGTGCTGACGGAGTGAAAGTGGGCATTGGCCCGGGCTCGATTTGCACCACCCGCGTAATAGCAGGTGTCGGAGTGCCTCAGCTCAGCGCGGTTTATGATGTGGCAAAAGCGCTTGACGGCACCGGAGTGCCCCTCATTGCGGACGGTGGTATCCGTTATTCCGGCGATATTGTCAAGGCACTTGCTGCCGGCGCGAACTGCGTTATGCTCGGAGGAATGCTTGCCGGTGTTGAGGAAAGCCCCGGTGATACCATTATATATAATGGAAGAAAATACAAGGCTTATCGTGGAATGGGCTCACTCGAAGCTATGGAGAAAGGATCGAAAGACCGTTATTTCCAGGCTGGAGAAAACGATGTGAAGAAACTTGTGCCGGAAGGAATTGCCGCACGTGTTCCTTTCAAAGGCTCGCTCTACGAAGTAACCTACCAGATGCTCGGCGGACTCAGAGCGGGCATGGGCTACTGTGGCGCCGCCAACATCGACCAGCTCCACAAAGCCAAATTCACCAGAATCACAAATGCAGGTGTTGCCGAAAGCCACCCGCATGACGTTGCCATAACAAGCGAAGCGCCCAACTACAGTGCATCGCATCAGTAAGCTCGCGGCTTTTGCCGTAGCGTTTGTGCTGCTTCTGACCTCTGCCGCCCCCGGCTCTGACCGGGTGCTGATGAGAGTCGGAGGCAGTACCGCTTCTATAGAGGACTACAAGGCTCTGTTCGGCGATGTGCCCCCTGCTGACTCTACACTCGCATTGCTTGCCGGCTATCTTAGAAAACTTGAGGATGCGAAAACTTTGTTTGGCAAAATAGTTCCGGACAATGCCACAGAAACTGACCGCCGCATGGCGGAAGGTCTTGCAGTGTATGAAATCACCGCACTGCGCACCCGCGAAGTCGCCTTGAAGGATTCAGTTGCAAGAGCGGAATTTTTCAGCAGACATCGCAACGACTTCAAATGGAGCGAACCGCATTTCATTGGCACCATTGTGCTTGCACCTACTCTCGATGATGCTATCAGTGCCGCCGGTACTCTAAGGGCGGAAACCGGAGTCAAACCGGATGCCCGGTCGGTAATAACCGCATCCCACCGCCTTTTTGGCAAAGATGTCCGTGTGATTGGATATAATGTTGCCCGTTGTGAGAATCCGTTTGTCGACTATGCGGTATTTTCAGGCAAGAACCCTCCGCAGCAGGAGCGTTGGACAGCATCGGCGGTAGTGTCCGGACGTGTACTCACCTCACCCCTTTCCCCGGAAGATGCGGGGGAGCGTTTCGTCACAGTATTCGCGGACTCACTCTACAACCGCTGGATGGATAGCCTTGCAGCAGCCTTGCCGGTGCAAATAGACTACGAAACAGTGTCACTTCTCACTGCTAAACCGTATAAATGAACCGATTTAGCTATTTTTAGAATTATCTGCGCATCACAGCGATGTTTTTTTTGTAATTTTGAGCCGATTTTTCATTCTTAAATAACTCAGCGTGAAATTTAAAAGCATCATAATTGCCGCTTCAATGGCATTGACCGCGCTTGCTGCAGGCGCACAGAGCAACAATATTGTTGAAGAGGTTGCATGGGTGGTCGGAGACCAGCCGATTTGGAAATCTGAAATCGAAGCACAGTATATCAACTTTCTCCGTGAGAAAACTCCTATACAAGGTGACCCCTATTGTGTCATTCCCGAAATGATTGCGGTGGAAAAACTCTACCTCCACCAGGCGGACATGGACACCATCGAGGCAAACGAAGCCGCGGTGACAGCGGAAGTTGACAGCAGAATGTCATATTACCTCTCGATGTTCCAGACAAAAGAGAAACTTGAGGAATATGTGCGCAAACCTATGGCGGAGTTCCGTCAGGAAACCACCGATATGGTCCGCAACAGTTACCGTGTACGCGAAGTGCAGCGAAACCTCACATCCGACATCAAGAGCACACCGAATGATGTGCGTCGCTATTTTGAATCTATCCCCGCTGACAGCGTGCCGTTCATTCCTCTGCAGGTTGAGGCTCAGATTATCACAATCAACCCCGTAATACCACGTCAGGAAATCGAGGATGTGAAATCACGCCTTCGTGATTACTCTGAAAGAATCACCAGCGGACAGAGCGAATTTTCAACACTTGCAATCCTCTATTCCGAAGACCCCGGAAGCAGCATGCAGGGCGGAGAGCTTGGCTTCCGTGGCAAAGGCACGCTTGATTCCGAGTTTGCAGCAGTGGCTTTCAACCTCAACGACCCTAAGAAAGTCAGCAAAATCGTAGAGACTGAATTCGGTTTCCATATAATACAGCTTATAGAGAAACGCGGTGACCGAATCAATGTGCGCCACATCCTCCTTCGCCCGAAAGTGTCAGACAACGACCTTAAGGAAGCTGTTGTAAGGC
>CAMWQE010000014.1 GCA_947176335.1 uncultured Porphyromonadaceae bacterium
GATTTCCTGCATCTTCGCAGTGTCGGTGGTTCTGAATTCAAATGTTGTGCCTTCATTTCCCATCGGTTTACGGAACGTTGCGATAGTTTTGCCGGCAGCGTCCACCGCCATGCCTTCTGAAATGTTGTTGGCTTTCCCCTCCTGGTTGAACTCGAATTGTGCGACCAGTGTCATCTTCCTCGCAGGGTCATCCTGATTTGTATAACGAGCCGATGAAGATGTCTTTGTCAGTTTTGGTAATTGCTTTTCACTCATAATTTTATTATTTAAATGGTTAGTAAAATGTTTCCTTATATTCCGGGAGTCAAAGCCGTCAATATGAATGCCTCCTGCTCGAAAATTCCCGCGTCTGTCCTCATGTATAGTGACAATTTGTAATCTTTGTCATTCATAGCTTGCACGAAGCTGCCGAACCGGGTATATCCTGTTCCCGGATTTATATCAAAAGCGCCCAAGCTCTTCTGTTCCTCTCCCATTTGCAGCGCATCTGTTGAAAAACTTGTGGTAAATCTCAGAGAGACTGTAGCGGCATATACATGGACAGCACGTTTTGTAGTGATTTTCAAGTCCCAGCGCACGCCCAATTCCCACTTTCCGGTGAGAGTGATGCTGAGACCTATTGATTCTTCTTGAGTGATAATCCTGAACTCCTTTGCCGCGCAATAAGGAATTGTGACATACTGGTTAGCTATGTCCGTATCCATTTGCCCCATGGAGTAGAGTGCGAGAAATGGATACGCCTTATATGTCTGCCCGGTAATCAAGTGGCTTATGTCCATTTCGCATGCGCCTAACCCGTCACCCACAACGCGCCCTTTCCTATTGCCGCTCTTATCCAAGATAACCATTCCAAGCTTCCATTCGCTGAGAGGTGTGCCCATAGCTTGTATCTCATCCAGCCCCAAAGAACCGGGAGAAGTCACCGGCATTGCCGGCACCATGCTGTGCAGCAGCGCAGCCGTCAGCATCTGCCCTTTCACTACCTCGGACATGAGCTCCCAACCGCTGATAGGAGGCATCGCATAGTGGAAATATCCGTCAAAGTCTAAAATCCTATATGGGCTTGCGTCCCCTCCATACGGCGGCATATAATACCATCCGTTCAGCATATCTGCTGTCATCGCTTCCGGAATCAAACCGTAGAATGTGACACTCTTCGCCACTATGCCGCAGTCGTTCAACGTGCCTAACCACCACCTTGCAATTCTGTCCGGGAACTCATCATTCAACCTGTGCACCGGCTTCATACGAGACCACATGTTTATTTTCCCATGCTCGTTCGAGCATAGATAGCCGATGCCCGTATTGTTCACACCCAGGAGTGCGGCTACATCGTCCGCGACCTGTACCCCGGCGGACACTATGCCATTGTTTACCGGCATAGCGCATCCACCTCCGAGGATGATAAAGAGCAGCAGCGCACATCTCCGGAGCAGGTTATCAGCTGCCCGGAGATGAACAGCGATTGCACGCGCAAATCGCCCTCGATTACTATTACTCTGCTTAAGTCTACGCATTTGCTTGATATATAAGGAATTATCCCCCCCCCATTTTTGCGGGCTGCACACAGCTCGCCTTCAACAATTATGTTGCCGTTAACATGGAGGTTCGGTTTTCTCTTTTCCATATTAAATTGTTATTATCGGTTGGTCATTATCAGGGTTAGGCATTATCGCCATTACGCTCTTCTTGTAAGTACCTGCAAGTATCGAGAACTCCACCTTGACGGCTGTATTCCCTTTAACATCGGATTCTGTGAGCTTGCGCACCTCTTTTGTAGAGCTTGTCTGCGGAGGTAGGTCAAAGTTCTCATACCAGAGAATTGTGGTAGTATTCGCTTTGTACACCTTGACGCCGCAATTATATATAGGTGTGGAGCTCGCGCCTGTCACCTCCGTTGTGATGACAAGCTTGCCAAGCTGCCATATCGCATACAGATATATCGAGAAGGGGTCGGACGTGGTGCCGCCACCTCCGCCGCCTGTTCCCGGCTCAGCAATGGTAACGGTGCTTATGCCGATGCCCGGCAATCTGTACATCTTCTGGACTACTAAGCTTGTACCAATTGTCCCAAGTATATTACCCTTTGCGAGGCACGGCAATACCTCTATTTCGCTTCCTACTGCCGCCTGAACCTTCACAAGTGTATTCTTGCCTCCAACCTGCTGCCACTGCTGGGTTTCCGAAAGTATGCAGCTCACACTCTGGAATAGTCCCGGGTGCGAGGCGAAGAACCTTCCCCACGGTGCGCCATTGCGGTACGTCACCACTCCGAAGTACAGTTGATTCAGGGTGTATCCGTCAATGCTTATGTCATCAGCCGTAAGCTCATAGAGGTGGTCCGGAGTAGTCAACCCCGCCTGTAGCCTTATCGTCTGTGAAAGCCCGCGCCCGGCACGGTCAGGGATATTGCAGCCCCGGTGCAATTCCGGCGCAGCAGCCCAATAGTCGCAGAAGTCTTTTTGCCGTGAATATTCCGGATCCGGCTGGTACGCCCAGTCGTTACCCTTTCCGGCATACAGCGCTTCCTCGGTTGTGTATTCGTTTATAATGAAGCCGCACTGTCCGTTCGTACCTTTCCACCATTCGGAATCTCTGTCCGGAAACGGCACGCCGCAAGGCACACTCTTGTATTTCGCGTATGGGTCTATCAGCTTGTGCGCGTTCTGGACTATATAGTTTAGCCCGGCGTTGGTATTGCCAAGTCCGCATATCACAGCGAGGTCATCCGCAAGGTCGATGTCACCTACTATCCTATTGTCAATTATTGCCATATCGCGCTGCGTTTAATAGGTTAAGTCTTCTTTTCAGTTCTGCATTCTCCTCCTTGAGGGCTTTCACCTCACTCTCAAGAGTGCGCACCCGGTCATCAATCTCAAGCACTCCTGCACCAATGAGGTTGATGTAATCCGGCTTGATGTAGTTCAGAGCGCCATAGCCGTCATCTCGTTTCAATCCCATGAGCTCACCGAAATGTCCGGTCACGTTCTGCCAAATCAAGCCTATGCGGTTGAATCGGTGGAAGTCCACAACTCCCTCCTTATAGTCAAAGAGGTAATAGCCTCCCAAACCGCGCAATGTCTCAACCGCATTTTTCATCGTGCGGATGTTTTCCTTCAGGCGGAAATCAGACACATTCTTCGCGGTAATTTCCCCATTTGCGAGGAAGTTGCCATTTGAATACATCGTGAATTTATGCGCACCGCCGAATCCGAAGGCGAGCTGGGTGCCGGCGTTCAGAAACTCCAGCGCGAACAGGCGGTTTGCACCGGTAGCACCAGTGGCAGCACCGCTTCGATACGCAACAATGAGTGGCGTTTGCAGGTTGTTGTTAAGTATTTCCACAGCAAGCGCACCAATACCATTGTTCCATGAATGTCCGGCATAGCCCACCCTAACAAACTCTGTGTTAGTCTGAATGGTATTGCGCACGTATAAGCCTTTATCATTATATGTCCGCACCCATGTAGTGTCGCTCATGTATATGCCCCCGCCGTAGGTTTCCGAGTACCAGCCTGTACCGCCTCTTGTCCTTACCCATGAATCGCAGATGAATGTGGAGGTGTTAAGTGCGTACTTTTCCGAAGTAGGGCTACCAACATTAAGTTTTGAAATGCTTGCGCCGTTTCCCATTGTCACCCAACCGCTTGCATTATTTATGTAGAACGGTCTGAGATTGTTCCATGTGCCGTAAGGGTCGTTCTCATTTGTCAGCAGGAAGTAGCTGTTAGCCTCGTCATGCCTGAGTATTAGCCCATACTTACTATTTGCTGCACGAAGCGCATTTGCAGAATTAGAGATTATATCGCCAGACGCTCTCAATGCGCCATTTATGTCCACCTTATACGCGGGCGACAAGGTGCCGAAGCCTACGTTGCCGCCTTTAGGGTTAATCAGCAACGGTATTGTCCCGACATGTATTTGTGAGGTCTGAATAATACCATAACCGTCCTCTGACGCGCCTATTCCCAAGCCGTGGTCAGCAGATGAACGCACTGTAATCTGACCGTCATCCGTAGCCCATTTGTTATTGTCAGGTAGCGCGGCGTATTTGACTTTAATCTGACCACTTGCCGTAATGCTGCCGACACCTGTCATATTCCCGCTAACGTTCCCCTCGCCGTTGAAGTTTTGTCCCCAAAGAGTGCGGGTGTTGGCGAGCTTGGAGGCGGAGGCTACGTTGCTGTTGGTAAAGGCAAGGCGTTTCCACGAACCCCAAGGATTATTGTTGCCGCTCCACCATCTTGAACGATAGTAAGGTTCAGAGCCTCCCATGGGGAATAATATCTGAGTACTTGCCACGGAAGTATTTAGATTCAATGCACTTCCGTATTTTATTGGATAGATATCCGCACTCCATCCGGCAGCATCTTTGTTGATATATACTAATCCGTTGTTCTCATTGTTATCGCCCTGTGCATTAAGGTTAAGATTTGTTCCACGACTGCGATAAAAAGATGACGCATGGTATCCGTCCAGCAAATCCGCGTCAAGCCCGCTGCCTGAGCCGTCGTTGCCGGAGTGCCAAAGGGTGTTGCCGTTGAAATGAGGCGTACCAGCGTCAGTGATGCCCATATACTTATCGGAGGCGTAACTATATAAATACGAACCGAAACGCGCATCAGCAGTCCAACCGAAAGCCGCTTTACTTACACCGTTAAGTTGCGACGCCATGAAAGCTCCGTTGCCGTTTGCATTTGTTTGATTAAGCCAAAGAAGCCCAGTATCATTTGCTCCTATTGTTAATGTTCCCGTCATCGTGTCGCCCGCAGCATTCACATAGCGGGAGTCAAGGACGGAGGAGTAGTTAGACTCATCAAGCACTGTCACCCAATCAGAATATGCGAGTGCGCCGACAGCCGTCCTGTATCTCAGTCCGCGCCTTGTTTGTGTAGGTAGTGCAAGCTGACTTGCCCACGTCTTGTTGCCGACAGTGTTGGTCGTTCCCCAGTTCATAGAAAGGATATGCCACCAATCGGTAGTAATACCAGATTTTTGGGTCATACCCGCGTAATATCCGTCATAAGTCGCGGGGTCGAAGTCTGATTGTCCGAATGCGTAGAGATAGTTATTAAGTGCCGAGGCAAGCGCATAGCTATTGCTATCCACGCTCCCGTCCGCTTTCAGGAACTGCGCGGCAGTGCCGCCTCGCTTTACAAATGATGGCATTTCAATATGGCCGTCTGGGAATATGTGCCCGATAGTTTCTGTATATGACCAATCTTTGTGAGTGCAAAACGAAATTTTGCCATCGTTTGTTGGAGCGATGTATATGCCAGCCGTCACGCTGCTGCCCTTGAACATAAGTGCGTATGAACAACGCACTTGATTGGTAAATGTCTTTGCTGCCGTAATCTCCTGAGCAGTATCACGCGTCACAAAGTTGCCGCTCACCCAGCTCTGCGTGGCGTAACCCGTCAGAGATGGAATGTCACTCTTTTTCACGTAGTTATTAGCAGTAAGATAGCTTGCAAGCGCAGATTCATCCAACCCCTGCGAGATAGCTTGGTTAACCCATTTGCCCTGCGCGGCATTGTACACCAGGGCATGACCGCTTGCAAGGGCGCTGAGCGACACATCCAACAGATTCTCCAGCCTTCCTGATGCACTGAAGCCGGGAGCAGAACCGCTCCCGCCGTTCGCCTTTGCGGTAATTTCACCGTCACCAAGAGTGTTGAGCTTGATACGCAAATACTTTGAACCGTTCGGATTAGTGACAATCTCAAAAGCTTCATTGAACGTAGCCTTTGGCAGGAGGTGTGAAATATCCTGATGCGCGGTAAGGTAGCTCCCTTTAGGCTGAAACGCATTGTCAGCCTCATTCTTCGTGTAATAGTTGGCAAGGCTCTGATGAGCCGTGAGATAGTTGCCCTTTGGCTGAAAGGCGTTGTCTGCCTCGTTTTTCGTATAATAATTTGCAAGCGACTGATGCGCTGTAAGGTAGTTTTTGTCAAGCACCCACTGCTCTGTTGCGTATCCGGCAAGCGAGGGAATGTCGGCAAGAAGAGCATAACCGCTGAGCGCGGAGGATGTGATGTAATTGTGAGAACTCAGATAGGTAGCGAGTGCTGTTTCATCAAGACCGCCCCCTATAGCCTCATTGCGCCAAGCACCATTGCGGTACACCAGCCCGTCACCATTTTTCAGCGCACTCAGGCTCACGTCCAACAGATTCTCCAACTTTCCTGAGGCGCCGCCCTGACCGGGAATTAAACTACTGTCACCTCCGGTAGCTTTCGCTACTATTTCTTTTAATCCTAAGACATTATAGTCGGTGACTATGGCATCGGGAATTGTGGGATGGAAACGCCACATATTACCTGCACGGTTCAGGCTATCCAGAATCATCTGCTGTGTGCGCTGATACGCCTGTGTGACATTCTGCGTCAGTTGGTTCAGTTCTACAAGCAGATTGATGTTGGAGTTGGCATTGACTACCTCCTCTTTGAGGGATGCTGTATTGCCCTTTATTTTGTCATTACCTATGGTTATCTCCTGTTCGCAGGTGTAATCCATCTTGCGCACAACCCTTATAACGCGGGTAGTGTAAGAATAGCCACCGTTGACAAACAGGATGCTCCTGCCCGCTTTAAGCTGCGGGTCTGAGGCATTGAAGGCAACCGGATTGCTCTTTACTGTGTAGTTATTGAGGTCTACGGTATATCGTTCATCTATCTCCTTGAGTGCAGCCGCTTCAAGCTCTGCATATGCAGTGGCTATGTATTCCGAGGGCATACGGAGGTTGAAGAGGGTTACCTCGTCACCGTCCGCAGGCACAATACCGGTCTGCATGGGGATAATCAACCCCGACTCTTCGATGAACTTTATTTCATAATCCCCGGCAAGGACATTGAAGTCCTGACCGTCTGAATTGCGGAGGGTCTGCGCTTTGGAATGGTATATCAGCTCGAACTCACGACCCTGCAATGCTCCGGACTTGAAATGGACGGACAGACTCTTCCCGGAAATGAGCATACCGTTGGGATTATCCTTGCTGTAGGTTGAGTCGTTGAGAGTGAAATCCGGTAATTGGAAGTACCAGATTGTGTACATATCATATACCGGATTGCCCTCGCTGTCTGTTCCCACCTGTATTTTGTTCTGCGACTCGTCAAGCCTATACATCAGACGTGGACGCAGGTTGGCAATGCTCAGACCGGAATGCGGGTAAACATCATCGAACCGCAGGATTTTGGGATATACCGGCACGCCTGTAGCACGGGGGATATCTATGTAGCCACCGGGATACTTCACAGGATCAAGTGTCAGCCTCTTGTTGACAAGGCTGTTGGTGTTTGCTCCCTGATAGTCCTGTGTGATATTACGGGTAGAACCATAGATAAAGAAGCGGTTGTAATACCTCTCCTTGCTCAGGGTCACGGAGGGAACGGAGATGTTCTCCCCTACCGTAAGAGGCGCGGAGTTGCCAAACTGCGCTTTACCGAGGTAAAGGGTGTTTGTAGTTTTGTCTGCGCGCCACTCTGTCCCGAACTCAGCAGCTATAGAGTTGATGCCGCTGAATACGTCCGTGGCGGCAAAGGATATGGTTGCTGAGGCGGCGAGGTCTGCGGCTACCTCAAATGTCCACACCTCCCCGGTCTCGTTCTTGATTGCCGTGCAAATGGCTCGCATGAAGTTGGCGGGGGTATCTGTCAGAGTCCAGTCGGGTTCACGCCCGGTTATAGCATTCCCCGCTCCATATACATAGTGGAAAAACGGCACTTTCTGCCAGCCCATAACGCGGCTCTGGAATTGCGGGCGGTAAGACCATTCGGCTTCATTCTTCTGCTCCGGTTCGTATGGATCAAGCAAAGACAGTCTTTCCCCCTCAAAGGTGATGTAGGCACCGGCAGGGAGGGATGTGCCGGAATCGCTTTGCCACGACAGCTGGGCGTGGTCGGCACTCATCAGCTCCTCCACCCGCTCAGCATCTTTGGTTATAATCACATTTGCGATTACAGAGCCATCCGTATTATGTATGTCAATCGAAGCATTTGCCATATCTGCAAATGTATCTTATAAGAGAATCCCAGATAACGAAATACTAAGCAACAAAATGACTATTGCTTTTTATGTCACGATTTAAGCGGATTTGCACGATTTTTAAAGAACTCTTCCTCATCCACTTCAATCATTACATCACTGTCATAGACGGTACGTTGCTTGTCTTTTGCCATAATCACAAGATTCCTGTATGGGATTTCATAGAGCACCTCCCGGTATGTGAGGTGGAGCGTCTCCATGAAAGAGGCAATCTGTCCTAAAAGGGTGTCATTGCCTATTACTGAGCTTTTGCTGTCAGACTTGCTATGCTCCTGGCTAAAGCTGACAGCTTCATAAAAGAATGTGCGGAAATCATGGAGTAGGCTGTTTCAAGAGCATTCACAATCTCTTCAAATGTGCCTTGCATAAGCGACTCGCAGAGTGATGTATCCCCCTTAATAAACCAAGAAAGGGCTTTCGCCAACTTCTCTGAATCGTTTATGCTCATAATTACTTCCTTGTAACTCTTACCATCTCCCATATCAGACAGGTAGTATGCAGCTCCGGCTATCCTGTGTATTGTGGGAGGTTGGATAATGTAACGTCTACCGCCTACAAATACAATATCTCCGTCAAAGCCCAATATCGCCCCACTTATTCTTTTTACTGCTTTATTCTCCATAATAAGCTATATAAAAAAGGGATACGGTTGCCCGCATCCCCGTCATACAAAAGAGCACATTAAAAAAATCGCTGTTTATTCCACATCCTCGGCTTTGAACCACATTTCAGCGGACAGACCCTCTACACCAGTCTCAACCGGAACTGCCGCAACGCCAAGACCGATATTCTTCTCTACGAAGTTCCCCTTTCCGATGAGGTTGGCATTCGGCATTACAATCCAGTTGCCGGTCTTTGTCTGAGCAAAAATCGCCTTACTTATCGGGGTTAGCATATCTTTACGATGCCATGCGCCGTCTATTACCTTACCACCCTGAAGGTCGGCTTTGGTTTCAAGGTCATATTCGCCCATAGTGAAGTTTACTGTGGGAACACCCGCCTGCTCCATATCACGGTAGTAAGGCAGTCCTGTCAACTGATTTACATACTCAGTTACTGACGGATCCGACTCCTCATACCCCCAAGTGTCTTTGTGAACATTCTTGACTTCGGTTAGGGTTGAATCTTCATCACCCACTTTAGCAAGGAGAGCCTTTAGGGCTGCACCATTGAATTTCTCCACACCTTGCGGGAGAGAAGTCATAGGGTTGCCATAAAGGATTCTTTTAATCCCAATAAAAGGTTTATCCATAATTTTTTATTTTACATTTAATACTTCAAATAATATTCTCACGTTAACGTACTCGCACTTAAGTGCCTCATCGGTCATTGTGCCTATGGAAACTATAGAATAGGAGTAATGGACATTATTGAACTTATCTGTCACATCATCAAAGAGATTCATCGCCTCATGCTCCAATTGTTCCGCCCTGATTCTGTCTGGGCGGTCAGAGATTCGAGGGACGAAGATATTAACCTCATTGAAGCTCTTGCGCCAGTATGTGCCGGGCTTCTGTTCTTTGACATGAATAACTATCCGCTCTTCCTTGATTTCTCCTGTAGGAATCTCATTAGAGTTATCCCCGGGAAGTACGACATAAATCGATTTGATTCCGAGCTTCTTGCTGTCCCGAAACAAAATATTGCCGATAGTCTGCGGAGTTATCATCATTCAAATATTTCCTTTAATTCCCGTTCTGCTTCCAAAGCTGCACCTGACAACACATCATACCCTTTGGACTCTACCATAGCTGCATACGGTTCACCATCAGGAGAAGTGGCATCATTATATAGGAGAAGTCCATCTTCGTCAACCTGATAATGGTTGGATGACCGCAACTTTCCGGTTCGGTTAGGGTAGTCTCCATTTTGCCGTGCATATTCAACAGCATTTTCCCCGACCTCCTCCATTGCCTTAGTGACCTCTTGCTTACCTTTCTTGAAGAAAGCATCCACATCAGAAAAATCAGCCTTGCATTTCAAATCCATAGTTCTGAATAACTAAAATAATTTGTTGATTTACTTGTGTAGATTTTACCCTCCCCCCTAACTGTATTGTCAATAGGATTTATACACCGCACATAATCCCCGGCTTCAAGGTTAGTTTTGCTACCGCAAACTACATGATAAGCCGGGCGATACACTGTGCCATTTTCGCTCTGAAACTCCTTTGTGGTGTTATCGTCACACCTACAGGCGCACACATATTTCCATTCCTCTCCTCCGGTTCCGGGGATAGGTCTTCCGAACTCGTCATTCTCGGCAGGGACTATATGCTTAGCCTGAAGTATATGCGGAGCGAAAATCATTGTAAAAAGGTAATTATCGGTTTGTTCGTGTTGATTTCGTCCTTGAGACCGTAAGTGCGACAGAGATAGGCGTAATACTGCTTTATACCCTCCACATTCCAAGACATAGAAAATCCACTCTCACTTATTGAGGTGGCACGGATAAGCAAGGCAGGAATAAATTTTGCGATGCCTACTGACACAGCAGATTGGTTATTGCCGTCTACCGCCTCCTCTTCTGAAATTCCGGAATGCAATGAAATATCCAAAAGGTCAGCCTCCGACAACATTATGCCGAAGGACTGAAACTTCTGTTTTGCGTATTCGCCCAGTGTCATGGTTTATCCCAGCTCTGAAAGGTCAAAGTTGACAATCTTGTTGGGTGCCTTGAACTCCGGAATCCACTCTGCGGTGTATTCCATGTAGCGACCTTCACCATCACGGTAGTTGCAGATAGACATCTGACCGTCCGATGTAGCATAGTTGCGCCCAGGAACGGGGTCTGTCACCACATAAGGCTTGTGGTGGCGCATTTCAAGGACATTGTCATTGTAGAGACAGGTGATGCGGTCATCAGCATAAAGCTGCTTGTTGGTGCCGTCCTGCTGCTCCACATAGTCTTCCTTGATTTCAATAGCCGGGAGACCAATGCCGGTGAATACCTGCGATGCCATCTGTGATGTAATGAGACCACCACCAACATAGAACTGATTATTGCCAAGAATCATCTTGAATGTCTCACCGAACTCCTTGCTTCCTACAATACGTTTGTAGAATGTACCACGGGACATAATCATTTTGGAGAATACGCCGTATTTAGCGCGGAGGGCGGCAATCTGTTCCTGAAGATAGGTGATGAAATGGTCTTTTACATCAGCACCGGGTTTGATAAAGTGGAAAGGCAGCTCAATATCGAGGAGGGAGATTCCCTCTTTGTTATCTGCCAGATGAACCTCAGTCTTGCCGGTCATAAGAAGCTCAGGGACGATAATATCCATACGCTTGTGGGGCGCAAGGAGTACCTGACGGTAATCATCCACAATGAAGTTAATGATTTCATCAAGGATAGTCTTCTGGTCTTCGGTATTGGCGGCATTGAACTTGTCAAGTACATCCTGAAGCTCCGACAATCTCTCAATATCCATTTGGTAACGGTCTCCGAGATATGCTATTTCGGTAATACCGCTGCCCAGAGTCCTGCGTTCACGCAGGGGTTTCTGGTCGTTCTTGCCGATGATAGAACCGGCAACTACTCCGGTGACAGTGCCGAGGTATGTTTTAAATACGCGGGTCTTAGTCTCACGGAATCTGCCATACTGCTGCCAGTAGATGGTGTCAAGGCGAGTCTGGAGCACGCGGTCAATCACTGCATCGACAATAGCCGGGTCATTGAAAAGGGTTTGAATAGTCAAATTCATAACTTGAGTTGCTTTTGTGGTTAATTACTCGAACTGGAAGCGCGAGGTAAGACCCGCCTTGTCAAATTCATGGATTGGCACATGGAGTTTTGCCTCCTTGACTTCATAAGCCTGCATGAGGAGTGTAATGAGCATCGGCGAATCAGTCTCCACCTTCTTGGCATCATACATTACAAAGTTGGCAGTATTTTTCTTTTCCTTGCCGTCTTCGGCTTTAGCCTCAAAGAGAACCAACTCCTTGTCAAGAGCCGCGCCTGTAGCCTCTTCAAGAGTCACCTCATCGTAGTCTTTGTTGGAACGGTCAACAGATTTAACGGTCATACCATGCTCCCCGTCACCGAGGGACATCCCGACATATACCAGAGGTGTTTTCTTGATTTTGATAACAGTATCAGTAGCTTTGGCTGCTTCATACAGCTGCGCATTACGCACTACTACGACAGTGCGCTTCTTGAGGTCGGCTTCTACCGGGGTAAACACCGGAAGAATTGAGCCGGCGATAAGGTTGGTAGTGTCAAGCTTCCACGGACCACTCTTGCGGACACCGGTTTCAACACGGTAAAGCTCTTCGGGCTTATACTCTGGGGTAAGATTATATTTTGTTCCTGCTCCCATTTTGTTTTTACTTTTTCGATTCTACAATTTCTTTAGTTCTCGCTGAAATCATCCCAGCAATCTCTTCGCTCTCAGTCTTGGGTGCACCGCCCTGTGCAGGAGGCTTTACTTCCGAAAGACCGGCATTGATGAAGGTCTGCTTGGCATCTTTCATGAAAGTGTCGAGGTCGGCATCTTCCTTAATGCTAAGCATGGAAACAAGAGCTTCCGGAATGCCATACTCCTTTGCTTTTGCAGAAATCTGCTGTGCGCGTGTTGCCTGATTACGCTCCGTTTCAAACTGAGCGATTTTGTCCGCATAAGGTTTTACTGCGTTATCTACGGCAGTTTTAACGATGGCGGCGATGTCCGGCTGCTCCTGAGGATTGGGCTGAGGCTGAGGTTTAGGCTGGGGATTTTCGATTGGCTTACCGTCTTTAAGGTTATGCTGCTTCTCATAGCCACGAATGGCTGTGACACGAGCATCCCCGGCGCGGAAATCGCCGTATGATGTTAACACGTCCTGAAAGGTGATGCCCTCAACAATGGAGTTCACCGCACTTTCGTCCGTCACACCCTCGCCTTTTTTATTGGCAATGCGGGTGAGGATTGCAGTATCCACCCCCGGAAATTTGGTTTGGAGTGCTGCTAAGATTTGCTCAACTATAGTCATAACAAGTTATATAAATTTTACGCTAAAGTAATTCATATACACACGCATAACACCTGCATAGTTGATTACTTTATGACAGTAGGAGTTAATGTCACGAAGTAGCCTTTTTGCCATTATTCTCCGCCATGTCTGCCTTAATCTCTTTCAAGGCTTCATCAACACGCGCCGCATTACCGGCAAATATCACGCCATCACGTCTTGACCATACTCCGCCTTGAACTGCCGTTACGGCTGTTTTCACCTTGTCATCAATGTTGTCAATGATGTAGGGGATAATCTCGACTTCCACATCAATCGTCTCAGAGGATTTTTCCAAATGGGAATTGGTAGAGCCAAGCGCGGATACAAGTAAATTCACCCTGCGCTGCATGAATAGCCCCAACTCTTCTCCATGATTTTGCACAGCCATGTGTGCACCCATAAACACATAACGGAAAGCGACACCAGACAATGCCGTGCCCGTTCCTTTAAGCTGGTCGAAAGATATACGGGGAGTATTCGTCAAGGCATAGGCTTGGTTGAAGTAGGTATCAAGCTCTACTTTTACAGGGTCGCTTGCCTGGTTCCATGTAAGATATGCGGCATTAGCATTGTCACCGGTAAGCTCCACTACCCTATTCTTGAACTCGCCTGAGAAATTGGTTACATCACCAAAAAGCATCAGAATCGGGAAGAAATGATAGTCTATGCAATCTGCATATCCTGACAGTAACTTTTCAAGGCGTATGCGGATAGTGCGGATCTTGTCGCATAGAGCCTCTGCACGATAAGAATAGATGACAGGTATCTTTTTGAACTTGTGTTTAAAACTTCCGGCATCCACCCATCCGTTATCCAGTTCCCAGTTATATACAGTATCATTAGTGATGCACATGAAACAAGTTGTTTCCTTCCCTGAAACATCCCTCTTCTTGTACTCGCGTGAAAAAGCTACCATATCTCCCTCATCATTGTAGAAAGGGTACAGTTTGTCACCTCTGAAAGGAGACCATATCACACTTTTCAGCTTCCCCTCGGGCTTATTAGCCCCGAAGATAGAATCTATCTTAGCCTTGAGCTTCGCCCAGAATCCATCATCTTTAGCTATATACCAGTATTCCGCCACCTCCTGTTCAGAAAGCCATGAACGGACTATCTTTCGGTTCTGGTACTTGATTTTGTTTTTCTTCAATACGGATTTCAGTGCTTCATAAATACCTTTCTCGCTTTCTGCGGGGTCGCACTTCATTTCCGGCTCAGTTCCTACAGTAAAAGCAGTATGGATATTTACTATATCCTGCTCAAGTGGGATAGCAATACGGTTAGGCTCTACTTCTTTAGTTTTTGCGGGAATAGTCACTTCTCGATGTGTCTTTTCGTCCCACACCTTCTTTTCCTTCTCGACAACGACTTTGATTTTGGGGTACTTCTCTTTGTCCACCATAATCTCATGCCTGTCCGGATTCCAATCGTTATAAAGCTTTGTGGCATCTACCATAGGAGTACGTCTACCCTTTCTTAGCAGTTCCACCTTTGCACCTATGTCCTCTTTCGCAAGTATTTCTTCAAGTGTCATTGTATTTCGTTTTAATGGTTGAATATTCCGACATTGTTTTGTGATATACGGATTTTACCAAGTACCATGCCGAGCACATAATACCGGGCTGCATCGCAAATGTGATCTAACTGACCGTCGGCAGGAGCGTTCACATAATGCCCGTCCTTGTCTTTGTCCCATACATAATTGCGCAGCTCCGTCATTGCATTGTAGCTATGCTCTGTCACATACAGGTTGAACTCTTTCATTTTCTCTATCCCGGCAATGATTGAACCGGCACCTTTCTCCACCGGATAAATACGGATTCCGGCATTTGCTATCTCTTGAATCAAGCGTGGGTCTGCGGAATCAGCTATAACCTTAATGCCGGGATATTTCTTTAGCACGGCAATTATATCGCGTGAGAGCATATTGGTTTGGTAGCATAGCTCATCAAGATAGAGGCAATCATCCTTTATTCCGCAAAGGACAATCGCTGTCGGGTCATTGCTGAAACCGAAATCAACCCCCAAGGCAATTTTTTGCAAGCCATCCGGCATTTGCTTGACTACACCCCATTTCTTGAATATGGCACCCTCAGCAACATCGCTCCAACGCCCAATGACAGTATGAGCATATTTTTCCGGATTCTCCTCTTTCATTCGGCGTACCTCCTTTAGGAACTCATCAGACAAATGCTCAATATTGTCAAGATAAGTTGTGTGGATATGGAGGACATTGGGATGTGTCGAAATCTGAACCTGCACACCGTCTATTTCCACCAGCTTATGAGTGTCACGGATATACTTCTGATATATGAAGTGGTTACTGTCCGTTGGATTCATAATGATAATTATCCGGTTCTGGATTCCTTTCTGACGAATTGAGAGCATGATTTTGTCAAAGTCGCTTTCATCGGTCCACTCCTCGGCTTCATCACATACGAATGTCGTTATGCCATGAATTGATTTCAGTTTCGCAGTCTGGTTTCCGGATGAAGTCTTGATTCCCCGGAACATGATAGAACCTTTGGAACGGAGGTTTATAATATCGGTCTTGGTTGCACGAAAGTATTTGCTCGTCCCGTCAAGCTCCACCTTTTCAAGCATCTCAGGTATGATAGAGATATGAGCGGAAACCATTGTGTAACGTGTGTACAAGACACAATGAGAGAAACTCCGGTCTACAGACTTCTCAAAGGTCAGCCGCTCTATGAATGTGGAAGCGTTGAAAGATTTACCGGAACCACGACCACCGGTAATAAGGATTATGAAATGCTCCTTATCCAGATACAGAGGATTGTATATTGCTTGAGTGGCTATCATCCAGCTACTGCTCCAAATTTCATATTGGGATTTTGCACGGCAAGGCGCTGGTTTCTGCCGCCATAATGCAGTCCCCTTTTCTTTAAAGCATTCCCATACGCCCTGTCCGCCCAATACTCTCTGTCGCTAAGAGCAAACGCGCGTGAGGTAGAATGAGTGGAACGGCGTGCATCCTTAATGCTCGCCACGACCCTATTTATTTGCGACCGTAATTGCGAAAAAGACTTCTTTCTAACTCAGCTAATCTGTATTATCGTTAATCCACTTGTCGATACTTATGCTGCCGGACTCAGCACTGTCCTCTTCCGGCTCTTCACCCCGCTGAACCCTACGCCAATCAGGGTCATAATGACGCAGCCATGTTGCCTGAGCCGATAGGTTCGGAGCAAGCTCGCTCTCAACCACGCACTCTTCTGTCTCATCAAGGAGGTTGCCATCCTTATCTTTCAGAAGGCGGCGAGTGACCGATTTGGTTTTAATGCCACCCAACGCCATAGCGAGGAACTTTGCACGCACAAGCCCGGTTACAGCACAACGCGCGCGTGAGAGCACATCGGACAACTCGGTTAATTCAGCTTTCTTCTCATAGAAGTGGGTTGGGCTTATTTCCAACGCGCACGCTATCTCTTTGTCAGTCAATCCTTTTTTAGCATACGACTCCACACGAGAAAGAAATTCCTCGCTCTTGTAGTCGTATTTGGGTTTTCGCCCACCTTTGGATTTCTTCTGACTTTCTGGCATGAATTACTATTCTACCCGTTCAACCTGCCCGTCAAACACCTCACCTTTTAAGAATTTATCGTATGGGTCGTAACCGAAGCGGCGGCAGAACGCGGCTTTTGCTTCCCATGTATCGAAAGAGAGCATCACATAAGCATCCATGTCCTGTGCCTGCTTCTGGGCAGCATCCTTGACTTGCTGCTTGACCTCTTTCATGTGGGCTGTCTTTGCGGCACGTTCCATTTGCTGTTGAGCTTTTTCGGCTTCACGCTGCTGATTGACTTCCAACATCATCGACTCAAGCTCACCGGCGATGTTATTCTCCTCCTCCGTCTGAAGTAAGAAATCACAGCCTATCATATTGAGGTCTGCTTCTGTCAGCCCGGCATCCTTATAGTCAATATCCGGCACAAGTTCACGCAGGGCATCGTAATCCCAGGTTCCTTGTGCATTGGGGTTGTTAGCAAGGATATTCAGTTCCTTTTCCGACTTCTCGTCCATATCGACCACATCTACACGAATACAGTAGTCGTTCTCGTAGGTGTCAGGGTTGTACTTCTGAAGCTCATCCATGACGGAGAGGCGCTGATGTCCGCTTACAACCGTAAGACCGGTGCGCTTATTGATTACGATTCCGCCTACAAGTCCAAACTTCTTGATACCACGCTTAAGTGTCTTACGGGACTCCTCGGAAATCTTGCGGGGATTGTATGATGCAAAGCGAATGGCAGAGCGTTTAAGCTCCACCGATTCACTCTTGATGTATTTTGACAGTTCCATAGGTTATCCGTTTGCGTTACCCTTTGCACGTAATTTAGCTGCTCGTACTGATGCTGTTATCATTACATCTGTAGCTCGCCGATTTGCGGCATTAAATTGTCGCGTGGCGGCACCATATCGATTTTCTGCCCAACGATTATACGCTGAAGCGCGGCGATAAACGGCATCGTATTGCTCTATCGTTCTTTTCCTTCTTCTAACTCGGCAATAAAATTTTAAGATTGTTTGTGATGATACTCCCACAACACACGCTGCGAGAGCGGAAATACTTTATAGATTTTCTTCAGATCCTGCGGATAGTTCTTTTCAAGCCACAACATACAGTCGAGATTAAACCCGACTCCACTTGATGCCTTGAGTGAATACCTGACAGGCTCCGGAAGATTGTGCTGCTTCATGTAGGCGAGTATGTCCTTTTGCGTCCATTCAGCAAGAGGATAACATAAGCCGTTATTTTCATACCCATTACCGGCATATCCGTTCAGCATTAGGCGGCGATTCATACCGTCCGCTTTCTTCATGCCGAGAAAGGCGTAATGTACGCCATATCTCAATCGCATAGCCTCAACTACATTGGCAAGTTTGATAAGCTTGACTTTAGGTTGCGGTATGCAGTATAGTCCACTTCGTAGAATGTATGACAGATTCCAGTGAGGTACCTGAACGAACTCTATACCCGGATAGCGTGCTTTAACCCAACCGACCCAACGCTCAATGTGCTCAAGACCTTTTACAAAGTACATGAAAACGCACACCACACGTTTAAATCGAGGATAAAGCAAATCAAGCAACACAAGAGAATCTTTGCCTAACGAACAAAACAGCAAAGCCGTATCGGTCTGCTGACTGATACGGTCAATGCTGTCTATTGTACGTTTAAGCAGGGTCATAGGTTAACCTACGCTAATACCCAATATAGGGGCAAAAGCAGCCTTTACATCATAAGCTCGCTGTGAGCGATTACCCAACTGTGAACGTCCGGCAGCAATATTACCATCTTTATTTCTTCTAGCAACTAATCTACCTCCCGATCCTGCGCCGTTCATATTGCGGCGCGTACCATAACGGGTATTAATCTGCTTCTGAATACTTGTTTGTCTTGCCATAAAATACTTATTTAGTGGTTAATAAAAAACACGCAGCCGCAATCCGGTAATTAAAACTACCGAATCGCGGACTCTACATATATGCCGAATAATATTTAACTCTGCCTATTCTGGGTTTTCGTTAACTTCAAGAATTTCACCTAACGTGTAATCTACGGTTACAGCAAGATATTCTTCACCATTACCATCCACAAGAATCAAATCATCCCCATTTTCATCTGTCATAATAATGGCTTCAGCATCTTTCACCTCGACCAGCATATAGGGACGTTTACCTGAATATGCACCGGTGAAAAACTTGATTGCGTCATATTTCTTCGCCACTACTTCAACCGGTGAATCAGGAGAAACATCCTCAAATGAAGGGTCATCATCTTCATAGAATTTGCCCTCACACAAAAGATGAATATACTTCTTTGTTGAAGATGGGCGAACTTCTCGGTATTCGTGAGTTTTTTTACCTGCAAGTATCTCATCAAAATACTTGCGCTTAAGTGATAAACTGAGAACTTTTCTTGCCATGTTTGTTCGTGTTAAATAATTATTTAGTGGCGGGGGCGGGATTTGAACCCGCGACCTCTTGCAAGTTGAACAAGCGAGCTGACCGGACTGCTCTACCCCGCAATAAAGTTACAATGTAAAATTACCATATCCAAATGTGGATTGTAATTCAATTCAAGAAAACTTTATGACATACAGGGCGAAAGTCATAAAGTTACTATTTTGATAAGGTTACACTTCTTGAAACAACGCCACTCATCTTTTTCAGTGTCAAAGTAAGTCTGTAGGTTCTCGTTAGGCTTTCTGCCTGTGCTTTTGGTCTCAGGCACTCTGTCGCTCATCAATGTGCCAAATGCCTGACGCAGCGTGCCGTCTACTTTCTTGAAGTAGAACTCTACGATGCGCTTTGATAACTGTGCGCGCAGCTTGATGTTTGCCCATGCGCATCTCAATGCCTCGCTCATGCTGTAGCCGTTCTTGCGTACAAACGCCCATGCAAGGCTCATAATCTCACTCAGTTGGTTTTTTCTGTCTTTAATCATAATCGTAGGTATTAAAAATTTGCTTTTAGCTTAAGTAAGCGAAGACATTCTTTAAGTTCGCTGTCAGTGTACCGTTTTGCCATTTCTATGGTGATACCGTTGAGGTTAGCTGCAAGTTCAATAGCTCTTTTGCGTGACACTCCTATAGTCCGTCTATTTGGTCTCATATTATTGATTTACAAATATTACGCATATAAATTGCAAAACGCAGATTTGAATAATAACACCCGTCCGGTTGATGAATGAACTGCCCATAGAGCTTTACATCATTATGATACATCAAAGCAAATTTTGAATATCCTATGAGCTGGTCTATAACTTCATCAACCTCAGGTGAAGCCCAACCAAACTTTTTAATTGCTGGATAAATAAATTTGATAAAAGCGGTCTCGCTGTCAGTTCTGTCACCAACCGGGGCAATATCCAGTATGCCATTATGCGCAAATGATATACCGCCAAGTCTGAAAGGGTGGCAATTAGTACGTTTCACCGTGCCATGAGTTGCAAGCCTAAAATGAATTACACATGGCTCAGAGTCACTAACACGGTCAAGGTTATGCAAGAACTGAGAAAAATTAAGGCTTTTAAAGCTGCATGATGGCGAAGAAAAACCGCAACCATGAGGATTAGCCCGGTAAGCTGCTGTCAGGATTTCAATTGAAGGCATTTTAACATCTGCGGGTTTATAAATGATTACACACATATTTTCTAAATTTAAAGGTTATAGACGGGTAGAGGGCAAGCCCCCTACCCCATTGATTCATGCTAAGGCTGCGATACGTTTATTAAAGAACTTCTTTTCTGCGGTAGTGAGAAATGGGATTTCGTCTACAGAGGTGACGGCGGTGGTGAAGCGGTTTTTCTTTGACCATTCTACGAGCTTGCCGCAGAACATTACCCAATTAAGGATTTTCTTATAGTCTGTGCTACCCTGATGCTGCCTGAACTCTATTGTGCGGTGACGGTCATACGCCATAGGATTGACTTTGTGGTAGCGGTCATTATTCAGCACGGTTCTAACATCTGCCATTGATTCGCAACTTGTAAGGGCGGTGTGGTCTGTCAATGTGCGACAGTAAGTATTTCTATCATTGCGGCGTGATGGTGCCATGAATGAGTCTATAAGGCTCTCAAGATAGAAATAGTTATTGAAGACGTTGGCACACTGCTTCTGAGTGAGATTCTGAGCGCCGATGTGAACATGAAGACCGCATGAACGATTAACTTTTGCACCGGCACGGTTAAGAGTGTCAATCGCACATTTAAGAACGCTTTTGCCTTTTGCGCCCTGCATAACCGGTGACACACACTCTATGGGATTATTACCCCTTACGCTGCCGTCAGTAGTAAATTTGAAATATGAGTGACCGTCACGGTGATTATACCCCTCATATTCATAAGCCATGCCTGTAACCGCTGCTGCCTCTCTGATAGCACCACGCTCAACGTCACATTCTATCTCTACGCCAAATGTGAAAGATGTGCGAGGCAATGTACCGGTTGTCTCAGCATCAAGCAAAATACTTATCTCATAAGGCGTGATGCCTAACTTTGCCAACGCTGACTTCTTGGCATTGCGGCTAATGGTTGCTGACTTGATTTCGTTTACCTGTTCTTTAAGAGTTTTCATCGTTTGATTGTTTAATGGGTTAGTTTGATGATGCAAAGATATACCCCTATAATCAAACTTACACAACAAAAGTTTGACTTTAACGCAACTTTAACACATATGTAAAGTTTTGTTAATATCAAACTATAATTAAATATGTTTGCCTATAATATGCGTGTAAACTATTATTACTACCTTTGTGATAGAAATTATAATCAAACTAATATGGACATCAAAAGAATAATAAAAGAGCGAGGTCTAACCATTGAAGAAGTTGGTAAACGGATGGAACCACCGGTTAGCAAAGGAACGCTTTCTAAGGTCATAAGCACCAATCCTACCACATCCACACTGGAGAGAATTGCGGCAGCTATAGGATGTCGTGTTGCAGATTTCTTTGAAGAAGGGGGGGGAGTCGGCAATGACTTCATAGCCTTTGTGCGGAACGGAGGTGAACTCCGGGCATTCGACTCTGCGGAATCGCTGAAGGAGTATGTGGATGGGCTACTTGATAAGGAATGATACCTACGAATGTCGTCACATTTTGTGATAACATGAAATTATAAACAACAAAGGCTGGACTCTACGCCCAGCCTTTACTATTGAAAAATGTTATAATCGGAGTTTACGAAGTTGCCTCTCAGTTGCTCCCGGGTAATGCCGAAGTAGCTAAGAAAGCTGTCTTTCACCATTTTTCTGAGTGAAAGTGGCAATACCCCTTGCTGAATATTGTGCATGTTGCCTGACAGCCTGATTTTCTGTGACACGCAAAGTTGTGATAATGGATGCACTCGTGCGCTTTTTTATTCCATTCGCATTTGCTTATATCTTTAGGAAATTTACAACCCCATACCGTAGTAGTGCCAAATACTGACACATGCCTTGACTTCTCGCAATGTCCTCCATTGGAGTTGTAGAAAGGGCAATCGTATTTCGTTTCCATATCATTCTAATAAATAAGGTTCATCCTCCCACGTCAGCTCTCTGCCGATGAGTTTGGCGATTGAGCCGTGAGGCAACCGAACGCAATCGTTAACTTCTGACGATTTTTCCCACCAACCCTCTTTTCTATCGCGGCAAGGATGGTATCTAAAAATCCATTCACTCCCATTTTCATCTACGCATAAATAAGCCATATCAGTCCTCCTTAGTTTGTTTGGGTGTTGTTATTGAGATGCTTATGCTACAATCGCACTGCACATCCGGCCATCTTAATTCAATCTTCATAAAAGTTCTTGATTTTCTTGCGGGTGAAAAAGAGTAGCAATGTATCGTCCTCGCCTTGACTTAGACCTACAAACTCCCAATTATTGGAAGCCATAGAGCCAAGAGTTGTGCGAATTGCAAACGTATCACTTTGAACATGTCTAAATGTATGCTCCACTTCGCTTGTCGCTTGATACATCTTCTCAAACGCTCTCTTGCCCTGCCTGAGTT
>CAMWQE010000015.1 GCA_947176335.1 uncultured Porphyromonadaceae bacterium
GCCGCACAGATGTCACAGTGCCGAGCGAAAAGCCTTTGAACTTGAGTTGTCCGACAAAAAATCCCAGCCCGATAGTAAGGAAAATCGGAATGGCAGGATTATTCCGGAAGGTTTCTATAATCCAATCCATAGAGCAGTTGTTGAAAAGTATGATACATTTCCAACGCCCTGCCTATTGCCTTTGTTCTTTTCCTGCAAATATATATTTAAAGAAACAGCAGGCAGTACACAAACATCAACACCGCCGTAATACCGAGCAAAGGCGTGAGTTTCGCTCCATGCAAACTACGCATCCTGCACGCACAAAGCAGGAACACCACTCCAAATACAACAGGGACAAATACAAGACCCTTTGACTCCCATGCCGAACACATGAGTCCCATTGCCCACAGCGCGTTTATAGCGTAAAGCCACGGCATCAATGGAGCGCCGAGAATAACCGCAAGGGTATGTTTGCCCACTGAGGCATCATCTTCAACATCGCGGTAATTGTTCACGATAAGCACATTCGCGCCAAGCAATCCGGCACTTACAGAGCCCATAAGGCAATATATGTCCCATGCGCCACTCGCCAGCCAACAGGTAAAGTTAACCGGAACCACTCCAAAAAACAGTATTACTGCAACTTCACCGAGCCCGTGGTGTGACAGCGGGAAAGGCCCGGTGCTATAGGCAAGCGCGCCGAGCGCTACAGCTATCCCAACAAGGATTAGCCACCACTCACCGTAAGGAACCAGCGCCAGACCGGCGCAGCATGCGAGGGCAAGAGTGATGAAAGTAGCAGCCTTCATAGCCCCGGGAGTTATGTCACCTTCAGTGACTCCCCGCCGTGGTCCCTCCCTGCCGACACGGTCAAGACCGTTACGGAAATCATAATATTCATTGGCAAAATTAGATGCAATCTGCGCAAGGAGAGCAACCGCGAAGCATAACGCAACCGCTCCCCACCGCACATTGCCGAATGAAAGCGCATATCCTGTGCCAAGCACCACACCGGCAAGAGACACCGGCAAGGTGCGCAGCCTCATTGCCTCAATCCAGCATTTAATCTGTTTCATCTGCATCCGTCAAATTATTTTTCTTCGCTCTTTCACCGAAGCATCCTCTCACAGCCCTCTTTATTCTTTCTCCTTGAACACTGTCTCCACGCAGAAGATGTATGATGAATTTCACATACTCATCCTTGTTCCTCAATCCGCACAGCGCGGCGACATTACTCCCGGATATCATCGATTTCTGATTATAGACACGCAACACTCCTGCGTAATCATCAGTCTCCACATATCTGCGGAACTCACGGCAGAAGCCTTCGTACAGTCCACGTGGATTTATTTCATCCACAAGTGAGGCGATATGCTGCTCAAAGAGATTTATGTTGTTGAACCGTCCGTCTATGCGGTACTCTACAGTGCGCTTGACCCTGTGGCGCGTGTGCATAAGCGCCTGCTGCCGCAGATCGTGGCGGAATTGCGCGATAACAGAGCGCTTGACCTTTTCAAACACACGGCTCTCATCCTTGCCTTTTGCCGAAGCAACCGCACGGATGATTTCCTCAAGCATCATTATGTTTTCTATCTCCGCGACCTCGGGCACCATCACTTTCTTGCCACGGAGATATTCCACTTCGTGCGCATCCCTGCGGTCACGGTCCACTATACCGAAAGAGTCCAGATGATGGAAAGCGCTTAAATCATTAAAAGCCCTTGTCGCTTCTATAACCTTGTTGCAGCTCCCAAGCGACTTGACCGTGTATTCCGAAAACACGAGCGGGTACAACTTCGCATCAATAGAGTGCACCGCATCACCCTCGATAAACAGCACCGGCTTGCGTGCGCCGATGATTGCCATATACACCTCATCGGACATACCTTGCTGTTTGGGCAAGATGTCATAGTCCCATGTCACGGTTGCCGCGTCATAGTCGCGGACCCACACTACGGTAGCATCCTGCGCCTGAGAGGCAAACTCAAGGTCATGGGTAGTGAAAACAAACAGGCAATCGGGACGCAGGCTCTCTATCCTGTTCCACAGACCCTGCATTATCGAGGGGTGCATGAACATTTCAGGGCTATCAACAAAAATCGCGCCGCCTTCAGGAGCGTACATCACCGCAGCAAGATAGTAAATCGCCGCCTTTTCACCGTCACTCAGCTTCAATGCCGAATAACTCCGCGGATCTTCACCCCTGCTGAAAAGAAATTTGCCGCTCTCGACCAGTATATTGTTATCGGGGAAAAGCTCTTTCCATTCACGGGCAATTATGTCAAGCTTGGTTTTATGCAGCTTCGCTTTTGGATTTGACGCGAGCTCCATTTTGTAGTTTATAAGATTGAGCATCTCATCATGCATCAGCAAAGCAAGCAGACGATCTATGTCATTTGCCGATTGAGGCTTGAAAGCGGATTTGCCAAAGGAGCGGTCAAACAATTTGGCGACAGCGGAATCTTCGGCTGCCGCATACAACCCTTTCAGCGCCGATAGCCGGAAAGACCTGTCACCAAGGGACTCCTGCAGCGCCGCAGTAAAACGGCTCTTGCCTGCTCCATTCGCACCTATTATAATAAGGCGTCCTGTTTCAGCATCAATAACGCTTGCATTCCCGCCCTTTCTCGGAGGTAGTGTGATAGCCATAGTCCGGTAGTTTATTTAAGCTCTCCCGCACCCTCCCTGATTATCTCCGGAGAGGAACTGTCCGTTATATCCACTATTGTTGACGGAATACCGGGAACATCACCGCCGTCAATCATCAAATCCACCACACCGGTATAATTCAATGCCACACAATCTGGATTGCTGACAGACTCCCGGGTTTCGTCGCTGTCATGCATGACAGAGGTTGTAAGCAACGGATTGCCCAATTCAGCAGCAAGCGCGGTGGAAATATCATTTGCAGGAACTCGGACACCTACGGTTTTCCTGCCCTTGAAAACTTTAGGCAACGATGTAGATGCAGGGAGGATGAATGTGAACGGGCCGGGAAGATTGTCACGAAGCATCCTGAAAGCCTTATTGTCGATACGGGCATATTCGCTTGCCTGGGAGATGTCGGCACATACTATAGACAGCGATTCTTTCTGGGGGTTTATACCCTTTATTTTACATAACCGCTCAATCGCCCCCTGGTCAAGCGCCGAACAGGCTATGGCGTATAAAGTGTCGGTAGGATATATAATAAGGTGTCCGTCGCGAAGCGCATCCGCAGCTTCCTGAATATGCCGCTCATTTATGCTGGTAGGGTAAATCCTTAGAACTTTCATTGCTTTCAATCCCCGCATTTGAGCAGGGTTACCCTACAAAATTAGGCAAAAAAGGGATAAAAAAAAAGAGCTGTCTCACGACATCTCTTTTCCTTAAACCTTTATCTTAATCTAATACTATGAAAAACACACACACAAAAGTAATACTATTATTTGAAACAGCAATAGCCTATAGCGATATTTTAACCCGATTTCACATATTTTCACGCAAAATCGAGACTTTTTTAAGATTTCACCCACCTCCCGGAGACATTACCCACCTTATTTGCTACATTTTGCGACATTATTTCCAACTTCACAATCCCCACTCAAAAATGAGCCCGGGCATTCATTATGCTTTATAACATAATTAAGGAGTCAAAAAAATATACCCTCATGTTAAGCAATCTATTCAGATAAATTCGTAACTTCGCAAAAATTCTATACCAAATCTAAATAGATTACAGTTTTATGAGTAAGGAAAAGAAATTCTTGACCTGTGACGGTAACCAGGCTGCTGCGCATATCTCGTATATGTTCACAGAGGTTGCCGCTATCTATCCTATCACCCCGTCCTCCACAATGGCTGAATATGTGGATGAATGGGCTGCTGCAGGACGTAAGAACATCTTCGGCGAGACAGTGCTCGTGCAGGAAATGCAGAGTGAAGGCGGTGCTGCAGGTGCGGTTCACGGCTCCCTCCAGGCAGGTGCCCTCACCACAACCTATACAGCTTCGCAGGGTCTGTTGCTGATGATTCCGAACATGTACAAGATTGCCGGTGAGCTTCTTCCCTGCGTGTTCCATGTAAGTGCCCGTACAATCGCATCACATGCGCTCAGCATCTTTGGTGACCATCAAGACGTTATGGCTACCCGCCAGACCGGATGCGCAATGCTTGCAGAGGGTAGCGTACAGGAGGTTATGGATCTCGCTGCTGTCGCACATCTCGCAACAATCAAGAGCCGCGTGCCTTTCGTCAACTTCTTTGACGGATTCCGCACATCTCACGAAATCCAGAAAATCGAGATGCTCGAGCAGGAAGATCTCGCACCGCTCCTCGACCGCGAAGCAGTTGCAGAGTTCCGTGAAAGAGCCCTCAACCCCGATGCACCTGTTGCACGCGGTATGGCTGAAAACAGCGACGTATTCTTCCAGCACCGTGAGGCTTGCAACAACTACTATAGCGCAGTGCCCGAAATCGTCGAATACTACATGGGCAAGATTTCTGAAATCACCGGCAGGGAGTACCACCTCTTCGACTACTACGGAGATCCCGAAGCTGACCGCGTGATTATCGCTATGGGTTCCGGTTGCATGGCTGCACAGGAAGCAGTTGACTACCTCCGTGCCAAAGGCGAAAAGGTAGGTCTTGTTGCCGTTCACCTTTACCGTCCTTTCTCTGCGAAGCACCTTCTCGCAGCTATCCCCGCTACTGCAAAGCGCATCGCCGTGCTTGACCGCACAAAAGAACCCGGCGCTCCCGGCGAGCCCCTCTACCTTGACGTATGCGAGGTATACAAGGGCATAGAAAACGCCCCCACAATCGTTGCAGGACGTTTCGGTCTCGCTTCAAAGGACACCACTCCCGCAGAAATCATCGCCGTTTACGACAACCTCGCCCTCCCCGAGCCCAAGGATCATTTCACCCTCGGCATCGTGGATGACGTTACCTTCACATCTCTGCCCCCGGTTGCACCCATCGTGCTTAACGACAAGATGTTTGAAGCTAAATTCTACGGTCTCGGCGCAGACGGTACTGTAGGCGCAAACAAAAACTCTGTCAAGATTATCGGTGACAACACCAATAAGTATTGCCAGGCTTACTTCGCATACGACTCCAAGAAGAGCGGCGGTTTCACCTGCTCTCACCTCCGCTTCGGTAACGAGCCCATCCGCTCTACATACCTTGTAACAACCCCCTGCTTCGTAGCTTGCCACGTTCAGGCATACCTTCACCTTTATGATGTTACCCGCGGTCTCCGCGACGGCGGCACATTCCTGCTCAACACTATCTGGAAAGGCGAGGAACTTGCAAAGAACCTCCCCAACAAGGTTAAGAAATACTTCGCAGACCATAATATCACCGTATATTATATCGACGCTACCAAGATTGCACAGGAAATCGGCCTCGGCAACCGCACAAACACCATTCTTCAGAGCGCTTTCTTCCGTATCACAGAAGTTATTCCCGTTGACCTCGCTGTTGAACAGATGAAGAAATTCATCGTCAAGAGCTACGGCAAGAAAGGCCAGGATGTGGTTGACAAGAACTACGCAGCTGTTGACCGCGGCAACGAGTACGCTAAACTCGAAGTTGATCCCGCATGGAGCAACCTCACAGTTGAAGAGAAAGTTGCTGATAAGAACGAAAATCCGTTCATCACCAAGCTTGTTCGTCCCATCAATGCTCAGGACGGCGACCTCCTCAAAGTTTCTGACTTCAAGGATATCGCAGACGGCACATGGCAGCAGAGCACAGCACGCTCAGAAAAGCGCGGTGTAGCTACTTTCGTTCCTGAATGGATTTCCGACAACTGTATCCAGTGCAACAAGTGCGCATATGTTTGTCCTCACGCTGCAATCCGTCCCTTCGTTCTCGATGAGGCAGAAGTAGCAGCTTCACCTTTCGGCGAAAAGGGCACAATCCCCGCTATCGGCAAAACATTCACAGGCATGCGTTTCATCCAGGCTGTTGACGTTCTTGACTGTCTCGGTTGTGGCAACTGCGCCGATGTTTGTCCGGGCAAGAAGGGCGAAAAGGCTCTCGTAATGAAGCCTCTCGAAACCCAGCTTGACGTACAGAAAGATTGGGATTACTGCGTTGAATCTGTCAAGAGCAAACAGAACCTCGTTGACACCAAAGCTAATGTCAAGAACAGCCAGTTTGCAACTCCGCTGTTTGAATTCTCTGGCGCTTGCTCTGGTTGCGGCGAAACACCCTATGTGAAACTCATTTCACAGCTCTTCGGCGACCACGAAATGGTAGCTAACGCAACCGGTTGCTCATCTATCTATTCAGGTTCTGTGCCTTCAACTCCTTACACAATAAACGAGCAGGGCCACGGTCCCGCTTGGGGTAACTCACTCTTCGAGGACTTCGCTGAATTCGGTCTCGGTATGTTCATCGCAAACGAACAGCTCCGCAACCGCCTCACCGAAACAATGAAAAAAGCTGCCGCTTGCCCCGAATGCTCTGACGAAATCAAGGCTCTTGCACAGGAATGGCTTGACAATGCAAACGATCCCGCAAAGACACGCGAAATCACCGACAAGCTTCTGCCTCTCGCAGAAAAATGCGGTTGCGATACCTGCAAGACTATCCTTGACCTCAAGCACTACCTCGTTAAGCGTTCACACTGGATTATCGCAGGTGACGGCGCAAGCTACGATATCGGTTTCGGCGGTCTCGACCATGTGCTCGCATGCGGCAAGAACATCAACGTTCTCGTTGTAGACACCGAGGTTTACTCCAACACCGGCGGTCAGGCTTCCAAGGCTACTCCTCTCGGCGCTATCGCTAAATTCGCAGCAAGCGGCAAACGCATCCGCAAGAAAGACCTCGGCCTTATCGCTTCAACCTACGGCTACGTTTATGTTGCACAGATCGCTATGGGTGCCGACCAGGCTCAGACCCTCAAGGCTATCCGCGAGGCAGAAGCATACGACGGACCGTCACTCATCATCGCTTACGCTCCCTGTATCAACCACGGCATCAAAGCCGGCATGGGTCGCTCACAGCAGGAGGAAGCTAACGCAGTTGCTTGCGGTTACTGGTCACTCTGGCGTTACAACCCCGATGCAGAGCTCGAAGGCAAGAATCCCTTCACCCTTGACAGCAAGGCTCCGGACTGGGATAAGTTTGAAGACTTCCTCAAAGGCGAGGTTCGCTACGCATCACTCCTCAAGCAGTATCCTGCAGAAGCTGCAGAACTGTTTGCCGCAGCAAAAGCTAACGCACAGTGGCGCTACAACAACTACCGCCGCCTTGCCCAGCAGCAGTGGGGTGTTGATCCCGAAGTAGGCAATCTGCCTGAATAAGACCCGGAATACTGACAACTCCATTCATACTTGCCGCACCTTCGCTTGAGGGTGCGGCTTTTTTTGTATCTTTGCACTATGATGCACTGGGATAAACTTATTTGCGACAAAAGATTCGGACTGGAAGACTACCACGACAGCCGCAAAGGCTTGCGCTCTGATTTCACACGCGATTATGACCGCCTTGTGTTTTCATCCCCCTTTCGCAGGCTACAGAACAAAACACAGGTATTCCCGCTTCCGGGGAGCATCTTCGTGCACAACAGGCTTACCCATAGCATAGAGGTGGCTTGTGTCGGACGCTCGCTGGCAAACGAAGCTGCGATACTGCTGAAAGAGCGGTATGCCGGCGAATCCTGGGTTGGAAAACTTGATGCGATGGGAGAGATTGTTGCGGCAGGATGTCTGGCGCATGACCTCGGAAATCCACCTTTCGGGCACTCCGGAGAAAAAGCCATATCTACTTTTTTCAGCGAGGGAGCCGGCAGGGAATTGCAATACAAGCTTGACCCCGAGCAATGGAATGACCTGATTCATTTTGACGGAAATGCCAATGCGTTCCGTCTGCTGACCCACCAGTTCAACGGACGTCGTAAAGGCGGCTTCGCAATGACTTATCCCACGCTTGCCTCAATCGTAAAATATCCGTACGAAAGCACTCTTGCAGGAGAGAAAAACAAGTTCGGGTTCTTCACAAGTGAGAAGGAGAGTTTCATAAAAGTAGCCACGCAACTCGGCATGAAAAGACTCCCGGGAGAAAAGATCAGGTACGCACGGCATCCTTTGGTTTATCTGGTTGAAGCGGCAGATGACATCTGTTATGAAGTCATGGACCTTGAAGACGCGCACAAACTCGGCATCATAGACAGCGCCACGGTCATCAACCTGCTGCTCGGATTCTTCCATCCGGACAGGATAGACAAAATAAAAGCGACGATGGAACGGCTTGATGATCCGAATGAAAAAATCGGCTACTTGCGTTCATGCGTCATAGGCGCGCTCGTTATTGCGTGCGCCAACACTTTTGTTGAACACGAAAAGGAAATTCTCGCCGGAGAATTTACCGGCTCCCTGATTGACCACCTTGGAGAACCGGAACGCTCCGGATACAAGAAATGTGAGGAGGTATCATGGGACAAGATATACCGCGCGCCTGACGTTGTGGACATTGAGCTTGCCGGCACAAGCATCATAACCTTCCTGATGGAACAGCTCATCAATGCGGTGCGTAATCCGGGGCTGAACTACTCCCGGCTGCTGCTCAGCAAAGTACCGCAGCAATATGACGTAAACTCCGATGACCTTTATACCAAAATCCAGGCTGTGGTAGACCATGTCAGCGGAATGACAGACGTATACGCACTTGATCTTTACCGCAAACTCAATGGCATGAGCCTTAAAATCAACAACTGATTCCAAATTTACTTGCATAAAAAAAATGCTCCCGGCATGGGAGCATTTCTTGTAAGTATGCTTCTTTATTTTTTATCCCATATAGCTTTAAAGAATTGAAGCTGCGGAATGATGCTCTTTCTCCAATACGCTACGTTGTGAGCACCCGGAGCTGTGATGTAAGTGTGAGGAATCTTCCGTGCATTAAGGGCGCTGTCAAGATCGCAGTTCACCTTATAAAAGAAATCTTCCGTTCCGCAATCGAAGATGATATTGATTTGGTCCGGCTTAAGTGAGTCCACAAGGTTCTTGACCGTATGCGCTTCCCAGCGTGCGGGATTTTTTTCATATTCGCCAAGAGCATCCTTCATGTTCCATCTTGTCGGGAAAGGAATGATATTGACACCGCCGCTTGTTGAACCCGCGCTGCCAAACAGGTCACTGTGGCGGATACCAAGCCAAAGACCGCCATGTCCACCCATGCTGAAACCGGTAATTGCACGACCGAGACGGTCTGTGCGTGTACGGTAAGAGGAATCAATATGAGGAATCAGCTCTTTAATTATAAAGCTTTCCATCTGCCTACCGGGCTTTTCGGGAGCGTCCCAATACCAGCTGTTCATGCCGGAAGGGCATACCACAATACAACCATATTGGTTTGCGACATCGTCAAGTGGAAGTACAGTACCCCAGTTGCGGTAGTTGCCACCGTGACCATTGAGAAGATAAAGCACTGGATAGTGTGTTGTGTCATTTTCTGCAAAATAGCTTTCGGGCACAACAACCGTTACTTTCATAGGCACATCAAGATACTGACCTGATACAGTTATAGTGTCTGCCTGACACACTTCGCTTGCCGATGCGCTTCTGGCACCCGCACATGCTGTAGCAGCGATTGCAGCTGCTACCAGAAAAATATTGATTCTTTTCATAAGCATTAAGTTATTGCACAAATTTAAGAAAAGAATTTAGGATTTAGCGTAAATTTGTACCAACAAATATATAAAGTTATGACCATAGGAATAATTGTGGCTATGGAAAAAGAGCTTCAGCTCCTCCTTCCATCCATAGCCGGACTTAAAGACGAAATCATTGACGGGTATAAATTCTATACCGGCACTATAGAAGGTACAACCGTTTGCGCGGCTAAATGCGGCATCGGCAAAGTCAATGCCGCAATCGGCACCGCTACGATGATAAATCATTTCAAGCCCGACATGATAATAAATACCGGGGTTGCAGGTGGTGCAGGAGGCGGAGCATCTGTTTTGGATGTAGTCGCCGCAGAACGAATCGCGTACCATGATGTGTGGTGCGGTCCCGGCACAGAGGAGGGGGAAGCCGCCGGATGCCCGAGATTTTTCACTCCTCCGGCAAAAGTGCTTGGGCTTCCGGTGCTATCAGCCGATGGTGTAAAAAAAGGGCTTATCTGTTCAGGCGACCGGTTTATATCCACTCCGGAAGAGGTCAGCAGAATCCGCTCGATATATCCGGATGCTATGGCGGTGGATATGGAGAGCGCGGCGATAGCTCATGTGTGCGAACTGAAAAAGGTGCCGTTTCTATGCATCCGCGTGATAAGCGATACTCCGGGAGCCGATGACAACATAGCACAGTACGAAAATTTCTGGGAAGATGCGCCACGAGGCACATTTGCCGTACTGACTTCAATACTCAGCCAGCTTCCTGACAAAATCTGATTCTCCCTATGGAAAAGATAGCAAGCTTTACAATAGACCATAATCGTCTTAGCAGAGGAATATTTGTGTCACGCCGCGACAAGACCCCTTCCGGAGACATGATAACCACTTTCGACATCCGGCTGACAGAGCCTAACCGCCAACCTCCGCTGACCGGAGAGGCGCTGCACGCAATGGAACACCTTGCGGCTACATTCCTGCGTAACCATCCGCAGTGGAAAGACAAAATAGTTTATTGGGGACCGATGGGGTGCCTTACCGGCAACTATCTGCTTGTGCAAGGGGAACTGACATCAGATGATATACTTCCGCTGATGCAGGAAACCTTTGCATTTATCCGTGATTTCAACGGGGATATTCCCGGAGCTACCCCGAAAGACTGCGGTAACTACTCCTATATGGATTTATCTGCGGCAAAAATTGCAGCAGCAAGATTTTTTGATGAGATTCTTGCCTCACCTGCCCATGAGAACCTGAATTATCCGATTTGATTACCTACTTTTCGGTATTATGCCGTCAATTTCAGAAAATTAAAGACACTTGCATATACAGAATACTGATTTTTAGGTATTGTGGCGGCTTTTTAGCTGTTATAACTTTGCATCGGATAATTATACGAATAAATAATAGCCACTGAGGTGCAAGGCATGAATAATATCTATTCTACGCCTTTCGGTAATCTATTTGGAACAACATTTCATCTCACGATGAAAAACGGCATCACATATCCCCGGGAGGAGATGTGTGATGCTGTTTATATATACATCTGATTATCAGTCATGTCAAAAATTTTGCAAATATTTCTTCCCAAAAAATTTGCAGGTTGAAAAAATAGTCGTACCTTTGCATCGCTTTCGCAGCAAATCGGGCGCTTAGCTCAGCTGGTTCAGAGCATCTGCCTTACAAGCAGAGGGTCGGGGGTTCGAATCCCTCAGCGCCCACCCGTCAATTGAATTACCGAGCCACACCGCCAAGGCGTGGCTTTTTAATTTGACCTACCCGCAAAGATATAATTTAAGTGTGCGATATGCACATCATTCAAATTATTATCATACCTTTGCACCGCGAACCTACTGCTCGAATGGTGGAATGGTAGACACGAGGGACTTAAAATCCCTTGGCCATTGCGGCTGTGCGGGTTCGAGTCCCGCTTCGAGCACATGACAAAACCCTTAACCAATTGAGAGTTAAGGGTTTTTATTTTATTAGGTATAAATGGGGTATAAACAGATAACACTACCCATTATTATTCTAAGTCAGTATTCTTTTTTAATTTTGTGTTATGGACTACATAGGATTAGAAAGAATAAAGGCATTACAAGCGATAAGGGAGGAAATTTCACAACTTCAAGCTGTAGAACGCTCACTGTTGCGTCCCCTGCTGTCAAGTTATAAGGACATACCCAAAGTTCTTGAGGCATTCATGACTGTCACCGGGACGAAAAGCACCGCAGGGACATGGATGGCTGTAGAATCTCGGAAAAAATTCATCTTCATCGCTATATTCATTTTTGCTCCCGGCATGATTCTGGGTGACAATATGCCCAAGTGCCTACGGGCTGAATTGGGAAAAGCTCTTGGCATTAAAGCGGTGTCCGCTATTTCTAACAATTGGACGGATGCCCTGTTCTACTATCATCAGTATAGCGAGTTCAGGTCAGAAATCAAAAGAATCACATCCGCAATCCTTATTGCCCTAGGTATAGAACCCCAAAGCAAATCCATGGCAAATTAGTGGGAATGATAGCTGAGGGATTGCAGGAGGCTCATGCGCGCGAGTGCACATCGGATAACTCGGTTAATTCAATATCCTCAGATTACCTACTGAGTACCACCATTTGTAGGGGTTTCCATACTACGGATACCCTTTACTGCGGTTCCAAGGAGGAGGGGATTTTGAAAGTACACACTCCGTAACTCTTTGGGCATTCGCGCGCGAGTGCACTTCACTTAATTCAATTAATTCACTTAATTCACCTTCCAACTGCCTGCTCACTCGTCCCTCATCGCGCGCGTGAGAGCACTTGATTTAATTGATTTAATTCGCGTAGATACAATATTGGTGGGATACCTTTTTGCCTGAGTTACAACACATTGAAACTATCTTAAAAGATTTCGTGCTTTCGGCGCTACTGCCGATAATTAGCGAGTAAAAACCGCTTTCGTTAACGAATTTAGTGTCGCATTTCCTAACTTATTGATATTCACGCCCTCATTCTTATATAGGGCATCGACTGAACACCTCCTGAGGTGAGGGTATCTGAGGTAAGGACATCAGCATTACTTATACCCTTCATCGGCTACTCTATGTATTGGTGAATTATGCGTATTGCCTTGAACATAGCGGTTATTTTATCCATATTCAGCACTATGGACGGGAAGACATTATTATCGGCAATCAGCGTAATAGTACCGTTTTCATTGAAGAGGTTGGTTGCAATCCTCCTAACCAAAATTTTTCTATCACATATAACCACCACTACCCCGGTAAGACTACCCCAAAGTCTCTCAGGCACTTCTTTGGCTAAAAACATGGCGCCGGGATTAAGCGTGGGGCTCATGGAATCACCTCCGACATCAAATACTTTGAAAGAGTTGTCATACCTCTCACCAGCGAGAGGCACGACACCAATATATTGTTTTTCATTCAAGCTTTTTTCCATCTCGAATTTACGTTATATTTATAGTTAAAGCTCATTATCACCATGCCAAAAGTTCTCACGAATACCATTATAAACCCTGTCTAACCACAGATCTTGAAGGTTATACAGAGCTTCACTTATTTTGTCGTGGTCAGTCTCATAGTAGACCTCTCCATATAGTGCCAAAAGTCCATTATGCGCTTTCTCAATATCGCGGATAAGATTCAGCATTTTAGAAGCCCTCTCAGAGAGCATTATTTGTTTTGGTTTATTATCTGTTGCCATAGTCTTATGATTGGTTTAGTGGGGCGGCTATTACACCGCCCCGGTGTTAATGTCTTAGTTGATTTTTACAAGGTTACACTTCTTGAAACAACGCCACTCACCTTTTTCAGTGTCAAAGTAAGTCTGTAGGTTCTCGTTAGGCTTTCTGCCTGTGCCTTTGGTCTCAGGCACTCTGTCGCTCATCAATGTGCCGAATGCCTGACGCAGCGTACCGTCTACTTTCTTGAAGTAGAACTCTACGATGCGCTTGGATAACTGTGCACGCAGTTTGATGTTTACCCATGCGCATCTCAATGCCTCGCTCATGCTGTAGCCGTTCTTGCGTACAAACGCCCATGCAAGACTCATAATCTCACTCAGTTGGTTTTTTCTGTCTTTACTCATGATTGTAGGGGTTTAGTTTACTTTTATGACGCAAAAGTAATATATAACCCTACATCACACAAGCGCTGCTGTAATATTTAACATTACTTTAACACTTTATCTGTAGTGGTATAATACTACATTGCAAAATTTAGACTAACTTTGCCATGAAACTTTAATCCTTACACTAATGAGAATAAAAGAAGTCATCCAAGAAAAAGGTCTTACTATCAATAAAGTTGCTGAGTTAATGGGTGTCAACCGGGTAAGCCTATCCAACACTATAAACGGCAATCCCACCGTTGAAACTCTTCAAAAAATCGCCACTGCCTTAGGCGTGCCGGTCTCAGAACTGTTTGAAGCCCCTAAAGAGGGCGTAATTACCTGCCCTCACTGCGGTAAACCCATAACTATCGAAGCGAAGCCATGAACGAACAGCCCACAAAAGAAAACACGCTGTACCTGCCCATAAAGCAGATTTACTTCGACCAGATTGTAGCCGGCACAAAAAAAGAAGAGTTCAGGGAGATAAAAGAGGGCATCACCGCCAACCGGTACCTCCTTAAGGATGCTTCCGGCGATTATGTCCGCAATCCGGACACCACAGAACCGGGCAAGCAGTATTATATTGACGATTACAATAGCGGGCATTTCCCATTCCTGCCTAAGCCATACAAATATCTCGCTCTCGCTGTAGGCTACAACAAAGAAAGAGACACGGCACTCGTTGAGGTAACCGGTTACAGGTTCATACCTGACCTCATCCGGGCGAATATGTTCGCCTTTTGGCAGATTGCTTACCAAATAGGGAGAATCGTAGAGGTACATAGAAAATAGTTCGTATATTTGCAAAAACAATCGGGTACTGATGGTCGCAGGTATGGTAGCGAGGTTTCCGTAAGGCAGCATATCGAGGGTTCGAGTCCCTTCTTGCCCGATTATGAAAAACTGTGAGAATGTACTGCGCCTTGCGTATAGCATATAGCCGTCGCTCACATTTAAAGCTATCTGAAAGTTACTTCGACTGGTGTATAACCTACAGAGGTTGTTCAGATAGCTATTTTTTTACCGAAATAGGCGAAAATCATTTTAAGACTGTTTTAAGCTCTGTTTCACACTTCAACGATAAAACATACATTCACGCGAATAAAATCGAAATTAGGGGTACTTCTGCGCCATTTAGGGCATATTCTCAAGCAAGGTTACATATAGCAATGTTAAGAATCCCCATTCCTATGCTTCAGGAACAGGGATTCTCGGAGTTAGACGGAAAAATGCTAGTGTGCCGGTTGAGAGATGTGCAACGCGCGCGTGAGAGCACTTGGGATAATTGGGAAAACTCACTTTTGAAATTACTTTTAACCACTTATTACCTCAACATCAAACCCCTGTTCCCGGAGTTGACGATGACGGTACTCTTGCAAGGGGGTAGGCTTCTCCCCTGCCCGTTTTACTTCAATAAACTTCACCGCCCCGCCTTTGAGCGCCATCACGTCCGGGAAACCAGGCAAAGAACATAACCCTATTTTCACCACCAGACAACCGGATTCTTTCAATTGCCGGATGACCTGCGCCTGTATCTTACTTTCGAGTTGCTTAGGATTTGCCATATTTCCTAGCGTAATAGGCTGATGTGAAATTTTTTTTAGCCCTTACCGCCTCCAGGACATCCCCGTCAATTCCACAATCTGAAATTGCGAAATATACCGGAGCAGGGATGGACCTCTCTTTTGACATGATGCGGTTCTTACCCTGTTCGTATGACAGGTAGGAGTATTCAAGGTTGTAAAACACTATTGCCTCAGCAGTGTCAAGCCTTACGCCCTCTCTCGCCCTGCGCACTTGGCTGATGAACGTCCTATCATTAGACCTTTGGAACTCCTCCGGGTTATCGGTCCAGTCGGGGAATACGCCGCACAGCAAATCAAGCTCACTTTTGTAGACATAGAAAACTGCTATCTTCTTCCCCCGGAATGCATCACGAATGCAAAGTGCCTTACTTTCGTCAATGATGAGGTGTTTATTGTCTTCAGTTATCACCGTACCTCCTGACAGTTGGTGCAATTTACTCATAAGCTTCACCGGAGTATCGCCTAACACTGTACTGCCATCTGGAAATTCTAAGATTTTACGGCGCTTGAGCCGATTGATAAGACCTTTTGTTTCCAAAGTCATGCTACAGTACAATTCTCTCTCCTCAATATCACAGCTAAACCCTGCATCCTCCTGCGAGTAGGACAAAAAAAGATGTCTGGTAGCTTCAGCTATCTTCATGCTGTCTGCATGGGAATAATCGTTGAGGGTGTATCCGTTCACCTTTTTCTGCCGTATATCCACAAATCCGCTTCTCGCCCATTTGTAGAAGTTGGCGAACTTAATGAAAGGCGAGCGGCTACATACCCATAGCTGATGATAAAGCTGCGAATAACTTTCAGGCGTAGGAGTTCCGGACAAGTATAGAACCGGCAATCCGGCGCACAGTCGCTTTACTCCAACAGTTCTCTTACTCGGCTTAGGGTATGCCCCTAAACAATGAGCCTCATCAAGCATGACAAAATCATAGGCTCCTGTAAGTTTATGCGCGCCCTCATAATTCGTGATTTCGATACTGTAAGGAGGATTCAGCGCGTCATAATCCCCTTTCACGCTTGAAATGGCTTTCAGCTTGGTAAGGAACAGCACTGAAGCAGCACCATACTTTGAGGCAGCCGCTAATGCAGTAAGGGTTTTACCAGTCCGGCATTCCATAGCGAGGTAACAGCATCCGTACTCTCGTAGGCGTTTCGCAGCTTCAATACTTATATTTTCCTGATAATCCCGTAATGTCATAGCCATATTACTTCAAGCCGTTTTCTTTAAGCCACTCTTCACGATCATATCCGGAATTTGCAAACCCGACAAGAGCACCCACCCAATTTCGCAACGGCTTCCCGTTGGCATCATACAACCTCCCATCACCACAGTTATAGGTCACAATATTTTTTAGCGTATAGTCAAGGAACCTTTTTATTGATGCGGCTGGTATATTCATTTCCTCTCCTTTTCGCTTTACGGCACACTCAAAGGCTTTCCAGTCTACCGCTTTATATCCGGTGTCAGTAGCAATGCAAAAATCCTGAGATAAATCTTCCTCGCGCGCGTGCGCGTCAACATCTAGTTCATCTAGTTCAACATTTACATTATCATTTACATTAGGGGTTCAGGTGGGGTTTTTTTGGGGTTTTTTGGGGTTTTTCGGTCTACCCCCTTTTTTGCCGTGTTCAGCCCCTTTGCAACCATTCAAATATCTTGCATAATTCGCGTCAAGTTGAGGCTTTATTGTCAACCATACAGCCTGCAACAATCCCTCTAGTTTTGGCTCAATCCCGTTGAGGGCGTAAATTGTAATGCCACGAAATAGCCGTAATTGTTCGGTATCGCTTGCTTGGTCTATTGCATCAAAAAATGAGCGGTAAAATACATAACTATTTTTCATCTCACACCTCCTTTCATCACAATACGGTTGGCACGGTCTGCAATCTCGGAAGAGGTTGCGCACCGGTTCTGTTGCAGCCACTGTTCCAACTCTGCGCGGTTGAAGTAGCACATCTTCCCCATGGGCTTGTAATGGGGTATCTCACCTCTCATAGTGAGTTTGTACAGATAGCTTTTTGATATACCCATGTATCGTGAAGCCTCATCGCTCGTAAGCACTTCTTTTGTGCAAAATATTGTGGCATCCACCACCTCTCTCTTCATGTCTTGTAAAGCCTTGTCGCTCATGATATTTTTAAATAAAAAAAATTAATGAAAAGGCTTGGATATGGCACGTCTGCTTTACCCTTGCCAGTATATTTATGTTCTCGCGCTGAAAACAATGGCAAAGGTAGAAAGAGAAAGAAATAAAAGACCTCAACATCACTATTATATAAGCGTGATATTGGGGAAGTATATCCTGATAATTAATTATTTACATAGTCGGAGTATAACATCATAGCCCTGTGGTTCATTGACTTTTCTAGATTTAAAATTAGATACAAAATTCTTTGCAGTACTAATCTGTTCTGTAGTCATAGAAAATCCCTGTTGATAAATACCCCATGGCAAACGTCCGTTATCATGTCGGATATTTAATTTATCACTTGAACGTAATACAAAATAACCAAAAAGGGCATTTGTTCCCAACCAAGCATATGCATTCCCGACTTTTTGAGCTAATCCGTTTTCACATAATCCGTCAAATAATATCATTGCCTCAGGAGTATCAAATTTACCAGGTAGAATTGTTTTGGATAAACAAACCTCTTTATGCAAACTATCAGGCTGTGGTTGCCCCGATTTGTTATTTTCCTCAATCTCTTCCAAATGCTGATTAATCAATCCTAGCGCATAGGTATAAAGTGTATGCTTTTCAAAATGTTCCCGTTGGAATTTAACAAATAAATCATGTGTACCCCTTGAAAGTGCCCTCCTAAATTGGTTGAACTCAAGAGATTTCAGAGGAGAGAATCCTATGGAGTCTCTATGAGCGTCAATCATAGGGATGCAATCAAACGGTTCGTCATCGCAATATATATCTATCCCGTCATAACTCATATCACAGACCCTTCCAACACCATTTTCCCATCCAATATGATCTGGGACTGTGTCTTTAACTTGAATAGGCTCTTTGAATCCAATCGGAGTCGCTACAGATGTACAGCTAAACATAAACTCATCAAAAGCCAAAGACATATCCTCCTTTATAGCTGCCAAAATACATTGATCCCAACCCTCAGAGATATATTTTAAATAACTTGCTATTTCTTTATATCCGAAGTTCGTTATATCAAATAAATCATCTACCTCATTATGAAAATGGGTGGTATCACGTCCCATAATTGCAAAAGTAAACTCCTTTACACTTAAATCTAGGAATTTTTTCCCATTGTTTGCACTTGCCATTATCTTATAACTTTATCTCTGGTAAACTATTTATCGCAGCTTCTTTCAGACTGTCAACTGCTCTTGTGTACTTCTCGGTATGCCTCAACCCACTATGTCCTAAAAGACTCGCTACTGTCTTGATATTTGCCCCATTATTGAGGATATTAACAGCAAAGGAGTGGCGGGCACAATGCCATGTTATATGCTTTTCGATACCTGCTCGCTTAGTCCAATGCCTTAACGCTTTCAGGCACATGGTATGTGAAGGTAATGGGAATATAATTTCATCTCTCTTACCCTCTTCCGAGGGCTGCCCAATAAGTGACAACAACCCATCATTGAGAGGTATAATAACACTGCTTGCGCTGCTATGTCCTTTTGTTTTTAACTGCTCGAATTTTAATAGTTTGTTGGAATAATCCACGTTAGCAAATGTAAGGTCTTTCACATCGCACCACCTCAACCCACAATAAAGACAAAATATAAAAGCTCGCCTGATATTATTATTTTCGCCGGCATAATGGGTTTGTATTAAGGTCCGGACTTCGTCTAAACTCAGCACATCCTTGATTAACTTTGAATCATCAATTTTTATAATAACTCCGGTTGTCGGGTTTTTCCTGATAACATCTGCCTCAACCGCTGCCTTGATAATTTTCTTATACCGGGCAAATAGGGTGTGCGCTCCATACCCTTTGAATCTATGCTGCAAATACTCTGTGAAAGCAACCATCATCTCTTTAGTGATGTGCTGGGGCTTTATCCTCATAGCAAATTTGGAGTATTCAGGGGTTGCATTGAGGAAATCTATAAAAACCGTGTGCGCTCGTTTTATATGGCGTTTGTCTGCTTTAGTGTACGACTCATAATAATTCCACATCCAATCAAGAAAATTAATATCACGGTCTTTCTTTAGCCTATAGCCCTCCGCATCCTCTAACAACTGTTGTCCACGCTCAAACCGCACACGCTTGGCTACTTCCAAAGTCTCCTTGTTTTGTAACTTCTCCGGAGTGGTTCGAGGAGCTTGCCATAAATAGAGACCGAGAAATTCACGGCGATTGTTGACGCGCTTATACTCTTTCCCGGTCTTGCTACTCACCGCCATATCGAATCCCAGATAAAAATCAAGGAACAGACTCTCACGACCATCACTCAGCACTTTTGCACCCAACTTTGGGTTATCGGTGCTATCCGTACTAATTATATATGTGTTGTCGGCTCTGTAATTCTTTTTTTTGAGTGCCATTGTTATTTGCTTATCATATCGTTTGTTTGCAAATATAACAAAATAAATTCACTCAGGTATAAACCAGGTATAAACTTTTTAAAATTATTACGCTGAAATATGAAATAAAGAAAAACATTACACTCAGGTAAACCACTGATATTATGGCATTTTATTTTCCATTATTTTCCTATGCCAATTAGGTTTTGTGCCCGCTTCGAGCACCAGCCCCTGCAACTATTGCTGATCAACAAGTTGCAGGGGCTTTTATACTTATACCCCCTTTTATTGATCAGGCTGTTGTGGTGATGTGTGCAAAAGATTAGGTGATGTAAGAGATTTTGATTATTTTTGGAGGCGCAGACAGATTTCTGCCCGTATGGGCTTGTGTTTAGTAGTTTTGCTATGACTCCAAATAATAAAAAGAATAGCTTTAAGCATCCATTGAGCTGGGTGCCGACCGTATATTTTGCGATGGGATTGCCGTTTGTGGTTCTCAACATGGTTGCGGCGGTTATGTTTAAAAACCTTGATGTGCCGAATGCAAAGATCGCGTTCTGGACATCCCTAATCATGTGGCCATGGACAATTAAATTCCTCTGGAGTCCGTTCCTTGAAATATTCAAGACCAAGAAATTCTTTGTCGTCAGCACCCAGATTGCCAGCGGTGTACTCTTCGGTCTGGGGGCATTGGCATTGCATATTCCTGACTGTTTCGCTATACTTATCGCTATTTTTGCGGTCGTGGCGTTCAGCGGTGCCACTCATGATATTGCCGCAGACGGAGTATATATGTCCGAGCTCAGCAGCAAACATCAGTCACAATATATCGGCTGGCAAGGTGCGTTCTACAATCTCGCAAAACTTGTTGCAACAGGCGGCCTTGTGGGACTCGCGGGCATTCTTGCGAGACATTTTGCCGGCAGCGATTCTCCGGCTCGTGCACATTATGTAGATGCATGGATGATTGTTATGGGTGCTATCGGTGCACTGCTTTTAGTTTTAGGATGCTTCCATTCACGCGCTGTGCCAGGTCAAGCGCAGAAAGTCACCGGTAAAAATCCATCGGTGCGGGAAGGGATCGGTAAATTGCGCGAAGTCATAGCTGCATTTTTCACGAAAAGATATATATGGTACTACATAGCCTTCATTATCCTATACCGTCTTGGTGAAGGGTTTGTAATGAAGATAGTGCCTCTTTTCCTGATGAGCGACCGTGAGAGCGGTGGACTTGCCCTCAGTAATGAAGAGATTGGGTTATATTACGGCTCATTCGGCTCTGCAGCCTTTCTGCTCGGCTCATTGCTCGCCGGTTATTTTATTGCGAAGCGCGGGTTAAAGAAAAGCCTTTTCATACTCTGTTGCATATTCAACATTCCATTTATCGCATACGCGCTTCTTGCATGGTTCCAGCCGGAACAGATTTGGGTGACTGCAGGAGCTATTGCTGTGGAATATTTCGGTTACGGGTTCGGCTTCGTCGGTCTGACCTTATTCATGATGCAGCAGGTTGCTGCCGGAAAGCACCAGATGGCGCATTATGCATTCGCTTCCGGGATAATGAATTTCTCGGTAATGCTTACAGGTGCTATAAGCGGATATATAAGCGATGCACTCGGCTACAACTGGTTCTTTACCGCAGTCATGGTTGCCACAGTACCGGCATTTGTAATGACATGGTTCATACCCTTCTCGCACCCTGACACCTCTGAAGCCAAAGACACAGAAACCAAAGATACAGATATCCAAGATGAGCGAACTGAAGATACTGACGGGCAGCCTGCCCGATATGCCGTGGGAGGAGAGACCTGCGGGGAATAAGGACGTAATGTGGCGCTACAGCGCCAACCCGGTTATACCGAGAGACCTCTTGAGTACATCAAACAGCATTTTCAACAGTGCGGTGGTTGAATTCGAAGAAGGGGACAAAAGATTTGCGGGAGTATTCCGCTGCGATGATACCAACCGTAGGATGAGGCTTCACGCCGGATTCTCTGCTGACGGGCTGCATTGGAATATAAAAGAGGAGGACATCCAACTCACAGGAGCTGATCCGGAAATTGCACACTGGGAATACGGCTATGACCCGAGAGTCACAAAAATCGGAGACAAGTATTGGGTAACATGGTGCAACGGCTACCATGGTCCGACAATAGGAGTGGCGTGGACAACCGATTTTGAAACTTTCCAGCAGCTTGAAAACGCATTCCTGCCCTACAACAGCAAAGGCGTGCTATTCCCACGGAAGATAAACGGCAATTGA
>CAMWQE010000016.1 GCA_947176335.1 uncultured Porphyromonadaceae bacterium
TTCCAGCCATTGTCGTTGAAGTCGGTGCGGTAGAAGTCGGTGGGACGGCTTGTCTGGTCCTTGACCCAATTGAACTTCCATGGTCCGTTCATGCTCATGAAGTTGGAGCTGTTCTCCTTTACCGCGGCTTTTGCGGCATCGCTGTTTTCATAAGCGAAGTAAGCGGAATGCATGGGTTGGCGGTTAACGCTGTTGACCAGCGGGTCCTGCCACTCCTTGAAAGTCTGTGCGCCTGCCGATACAGCGACCGCCGCGGCAGCAAGCACTGCAAAAAATCTGTTCATGATAAATGGTATGATTTATTGGTAATGATTTCCTGTTTACGATATTTCCTACAAATTTAACTATTGCGCGGCAATAACCGCAACTATTTTGTAATTTTGAGCAATAAATAAACAATAATCACATTTTGCAAATGAAAAAGCCATTGATTGCCATTTTTGCGGCAGCGACGGCAATGTCCGCCGTTGCAGATACAATTGCGGTGAAAACATTCCGTTATGCGGGTCCTTTTCCAGTCTATACGCCGGTCGCCATTGACTCGGTTGATGTTAATTCGCGTAAGTTTGATATAAAGAGCGTGCTTGAAATGCCGCTTAACATCAATGCGGCTCTTGCCGGCGGTACTACTTCCGGAGCAGTTCTTCCCGGTGATGCGTCGACACCCGCGCTTCATGTCATTTCCTTCGATATCACCAACCGCGGGTATGTTACCCCGATTTTGCAGCTCGGAGGCATAAAGGATTACAAGCTGTTTGTTGACGGCGCTCCTGCACAGCCCAGTGAATTGAAGCTTAAGCCCGCTACCCACAGTGTTGCGGTAAAATATCTGTCATGCCCCGGTGAGAGCGATACCGCAGATATTAAAATCGCGCTTCCTGCCGGGCAGCAGATAGAGGTCGGGGAGCAAAAGAAGCTGTTTACCCTTGATAATGTGCTTCATGGACGCAGAATTTACTCTACCGAGGTGTCACCGGACGGCAAGTACCTCATAACTATCTATTCTACCGGACTCAAAGGTGGCACAACCACTTGGGACTGGGTCGTGACTACCTACGACGGCAAGCCTGTTACCCGGTCTACGGAATCTATTTCATGGATGCCTTCCGGCTCACGCTATTACCGCACTGCAAATACTCCTTCCGGCAGAAGCATAATGGTTACTGATGCCGCCACAGGACAGGAATCGGTGTTTGCGCAGGGAATCCCGGCAGGTCATTTCACCATATCTCCGGATGAAAAATATCTTGTGGTGACCCAGATGACGGACGGTCCCAAGGAGGATGCATCGGTTTACCGTATTCTTGAGCCGGAAGACAGGCAGCCCGGATGGAGAAGGCGTTCTTCACTCGCAATCTATGATCTTGCAACTGGTGTTATGCGCCCGCTCACTTTCGGACACCATAATGTACACCTTCAGGATATAAGCGATGACGCATCTAAGTTACTTATCAGCACAAGCAAGAGCCGCCTGAGCAAGCGGCCGACCACTCTCAACACAATCGCTGTGCTTGACCTCGCTACCATGGCGCTTGACACAGTAGTTGCCGATGATGGATTTGTAAGCACAGCAATGTTCTCTCCCGATGCATCGCAAGTGCTTGTGTTCGGCTCTCCGGAAGCTATCGGTGGAATTGGCAAGAATGTGCCGGAAGGTAGAATCCCGAGCATGACAGATAACCAGCTTTTCATATATAATATAGGTGAGGGAAAATTCACTCCTATGACAAAACATTTTAATCCGAGTGTCACCTCCGCCCGTTGGAGCCGTGCAGACGGTCAGATTTATATCCTTTCCGAGAACCGCGACTGTATCAGTGCTTTCCGCCTCAATCCGGCTAACGGTAAAATTGTCCAGTTGCCGCTGGGGCAGGATATTATCAAAGGAATCAGCCTGCCTGATGCCGGAACGAATGCCGCTTTCAGTGCTCAGAGCATGGATAATCCCGACCGCCTTTACACTCTCAATACCAAAACATTAAAAACCACTCAACTGGATGAACCCCTTGCCGGCGACCTTGCGGATGTGAAGCTTGGAGAGGTCGCTCCGTGGAGTTTTGTCAGCTCAAGAGGCGATAGTATTCACGGACGCTTCTATCTGCCGCCCAACTTCGACCCGAATAAAAAGTATCCGATGATTGTGAACTATTACGGCGGCTGCAGCCCCACAAGCCGTAATTTCGAGAGCCGTTATCCTCATCATGCGTATGCTGCGCAGGGCTATGTTGTTTATGTGATCGAACCGAGTGGCGCAACCGGGTTCGGACAGGAATTTTCCTCACGCCATGTAAATACCGCAGGCGAAGGAGTAGCTCAGGATATTATCGAAGGCACCAAACGGTTCTGTGAGGAGCATCCATACGTTGATTCCACTAAAATAGGTTGCATCGGGGCATCATACGGCGGTTTTATGACACAGTATCTCCAGACAGTTACCGACATTTTTGCAGCAGCGATATCCCATGCCGGAATCAGCGACCACACAAGCTACTGGGGTGAAGGTTACTGGGGATATTCCTACAGCGAAGTGTCAATGGCAGATTCTTACCCCTGGAGCGAGACAGAGCTGTATGTAAAGCAAAGTCCTCTTTACAATGCCGACAAGATACATACGCCGCTGCTGTTCCTGCATGGCGATGCCGACAATAACGTGCCTGTAGGGGAGAGCATACAGATGTTCACTGCACTCAAACTCCTTGACCGCCCGACAGCATTTGTCGCTGTAAAAGACCAGGACCACCACATCATGGACTACGACAAGCGCATCAAATGGCAGGACACAATCTTTGCATGGTTCGCCAAATACCTTAAAGACCAGCCCGAATGGTGGGACTCCATGTACCCCGAAGTCTCCCTCTGATTGATACTATCTGAAAAATCCGAACCTCTTAATCATGAAAAGAGGTTCGGATAACTCAGACAGGTAATCATCCTCAGTCATTCTGCGGATTATTTTTTCTTTGGTTGTAAGGCAAATTTGTACTGGACATGGAGCAAGGCATAGCGGGGGAGGACATTAGTGTAGACCTCTGTCAGCGCCTGGTCGTTTACGTTGTAAGTCACGTTGTCAAGTTGGTGGAGCAGGTCGAAGCCGTCAAGCATTATCAGCCATTTCCCACCTTTGACGGTGTAGGTGAGCCGACCGTTCCACACCGCTTTGGTGGAGTTGATGCTGCTCTGGGCATATCCGTTTCGGGTGTACAACGTGAGGTCAGTTGAGATGCCGAACCGGTAGGGGAGTGAGAAGACACCGTTTATTCCGTAGTAAGCGTCAGTCGCCGAGAAGTTCTTGAATCCGGAGTCGGTGCCTTTGGTGTCGCGCCATTTGATTCCGCCCTTGAAACCTAATTTCTGCTTGCCGATTGACCAGGTGAAATTGAGGGTCTGGTTGAGCGTGAGGTTCGTGACTATGTTTTTGCTGAAAGCCGTTCCGGTCATGGCAAGCATGCCGGTGTTTCTTCCATAACCGGCAGTTGAGCCTGCTGAAATAGTGAACTGGTCTTTTTTTCCGAATGTCTTGGAAAAACTTTCGGAGATGCTTCCGTTCCAGTTTCCGCTGACATTCTGCATTTGGTATGTGCGCACGCCTGTTTCGGGGTTGTAGCTGTATGAGTTAACCAGAGCATTCTCAATGAAAGAGTATTTTAATCCTATGTAGTTTGACCATCTGTGCTTGGATAACCCAAACTTTCTCCATTCAAGGGTGAAATTATTGTTCGCTGAGTTTTTGAGTTCAGGGGACGCAATGAATATGTTCATCGGGTCTCGTGTGTCAACCACATCAACCAGACGGTTGAGTGCCACCATATTAGTAATACGGTTATAATTAAGTTTTAATTGTGATGTACGTCCATGTGATAACTGTATGTAAGATGAGGGCACATGTACGTAAAATCCATTCTTTGATACCTTTTGGTGCACATCACCCTGCTGGTAATCAAGCCTTCGCCATGTGTAACCGAACTATGCATTTATCTGGTATGTAAACTTCCTGTCATTGTCCAATTTTATAATATTAAATGCATGCAGATATATCTCCGCCTGATCATCAGTCTGCCGGCTCATGTACGTTTGGTCATGGTTCAACGACGATTTATAATTGTCCGGCAATTGCCCGAAAATTCCTATGTCCTCAAGCCTGTCAAGTTGATATAGGTATGAATTTTTTGTAGTTGAAGTATGCACCCAGTAGGGTTTGATATCTATTGACGTAAATTCAGAGATGACATACGTGTATTTAGTGCCAGCTGTAAATGTCCATGAACGGTCAGGGGAGTTGTTTATGAACTGGTAGTTTGTGGCGCGGTTTCCTGCCGCATTGTAGTTTATGTCATAGAGGTTGTAATCCCCATGGCGTTGGCGTTTATATTTGCCTGAAGCCTCTACGGATATAAGATCCGGACTATGAGGTATTTTGAATTCCGATGATATTCTTCCGCCGCTCTCCAATGTATGCCCGCTTGTGAGCGTCTGAGTAAGAGATGTATAGATGGGATTGTCTGCAAATGAAGACAGTGATCCGTTAAAAATCTGTTCAAGCAATGCTTGTGTAAGCTGCTCGGTTGCTGAATTGAATGTTCCAGACAGAGTTTTGCTGCTTCTGTCGGTGTTGTTGTAGTTTAGAAATGCAGACGCATAATAGAATTTATTTTCCGGTCGTAACATTAGCGTATGCCTTGTCTTTACATCGAGATTGTGTGACAGGGCATTGGCAAATGAAGTGCCGTATGTTCGCCTGTCCGGGTGGAAGCTTGTGGTGTAAGTGTCAGCCCTGGTGAATGAACGTGTGTGCTGCACGGTTGCATCACCAAACACTTCCCATTTATTGTCGCTTCCGTTCAGGTTATACTCCACACCAGCCATTTTAGTACGGGTATCTCCCGGTGTTGTGGTTGCCGACCAGGCGGTGTTCTGACCAGGCGTGCGGTTGTCGTTGAGGTTGTTTAGAGATCCGAGTACAGTTACCCGCGAGCGGGTAGTGTACCACATGCCGAACAGTCGCGCCATGTATCTGTCCGCAGTTCCGGCTCCTACCTCCACGTTGCCTATGTAGCCGTTCATATATTCCTTTTTCAAGTTGACGTCCATAACATATTCGCTGTCCCCGAGGTCCACGCCGGCGAATTTGCTCCACTCGCTGAGCTTGTCATAAACCTTTACCTTGTTGACGGTATATGCCCCGAGGTTGTTGAGCATCACGAGCTTGTTGCCCTTGAAGAAGTCCTTGCCGTTGAGCAACAGGCTCTCGACCTTCTTGCCGTTGACGAATATCTCCCCGTCATCATTCATCTCCACTCCCGGCATCTGTTTGATGAGCGCATCAAGCATGGAGCCTTCAGGTAGTTTGAACGCATCTGCATTGTAGACGATGGTGTCCCCCGACATATAGAACTTGACTTTTGTGGCTGTTACCGTTGCAGCACCGAGATTTTTAGATTTCCTGTAAAATTCAAGTTCGGGGATTTCTTTCAGGTTCTCCCTGGCTCCGATTTTGTCAATATCGACTGTGGTATAAACGGTGTCATATCCTTCTGCAAAAGCCTTGATAATATATGACCCCGGTTGTTTCGGTATGTTGAAATTTACATAAACATATTTCACCATGTCATCACGACTCCTGCCACTCCATAGACTGCTTTTGGTGGAATGTATCGTGTCATTATTATTATTTGAAAGCATAAATGCTTTAGCATTTTCCAAAGCCTCTCCTGTCCAGCCGTCCACAACGGCTGCACGGATGGTGAGCGGTTTGTCGCTTTGGGCTAAAGCGTGAGAGCAGGTAGCAATCACAGAGATAGCAATGAATAAAAGTTTTTTCATGATAAAATCGGGTAATAATGAATAACTTTGGTTTATCTGCTGCAAAGTTATTGCGCCGAATCATGAGTCTCAGCAGCAATTCCGGCGAAAATATCCCACATTTGCCACTGTAACAGGCTGAGAATGAGCATGGGGAAAAGAATGAAATTCCTCATGCTTAAATTCAGCGGATTAGCTACATTTTTGAGGCAAACTCCTCGCGGTCTTCTGCTCCGGATTCAAGGATTTTATCCTTCAGACGGGTCTTACGGTTATAGAAGTACTTGATTTTGATGTCGGTGAACAGGCAAATGGCTCGTGGCGAGAACCCGGAATACAGATAGATAAGGAAAGTAATGTCGTTTTTGGTCAGGGCTGGAATCTGGGTGCGGAGCCGCTGAATTAGGTTATTGTTGTAGGAATCAACAAGATTTTCAAGTTCAGCAAGTGATTTGGTGCTCCGCATATCGTTAATCTGCCGCTCAACCTCTTTGTAGATGGACAGGCGTACAGTATCTGATTCCGAATCTTTTTTGTCAAAATACTCGTTGCACAGACGGTTGAAAACATTCCAGCGTTCAGCATATAAAGTCTCGACTTTTTCACGGAGTTCTGTATGGGCGCGTTCATTGGACTCGAATTGGTGCATAATATATAGCCGCTCCTCAATATCCTTTTTGCGTCGTTTTCGATAAAAAATAATAATGCAGGCAATGATTAAACAGAATAGGATAGTGATGACAAGGGGTATTTGTCTCCAATACTTAATCCAAAATGGTTTTTTCGTAGTATGATGCGGCTCAGGACGCAATTTCCCGGAAAATTTTCCAACAGATGTGTTAATGGTCCATGTATCAGAGTTTAAGAAGTTAGAACGATACGGAAAGCGGAGTATGCAATGCCATGTAATGAGGCTATCTGCCGTTTCCGCTTCATCAATATTTAATGTAAACGGCGCGGTAGGTTCATAGACAGAATGATTTATGCATACTTCAATTGAATAGATTTCGAGAGCAATGCCTTTAGCTTGAATTATGAACCCAACTTCAAGATGCTTACGCCCCATATTAGACATATAGCCTGTATTTGAGATATACAGGCTGTCCTTAAGATTCTCAATATACTCTGCCGTGCGCTCCACAGTGTTTTCACCAGCTGCATGATTGCAGGTTGCAATGAATGACACGATGCAGCAGATATATGGTATGATTTTACAAAATTTCATTTCTCCAATTAAAATGTATGCTTGAAAGCATTCCCCTGTTCGGGGGACAATTCAAGATGCAAAGTTAAGTAAATATTTGGTCGCTAACAGTAAATCAAGACAGCAAAATATTCCTCATTATTACGGTTAACTCCCTGAAAATAAGGGGTTGTTAAAAATATAAATTCCTCATTGCCATTTAGCCTTATCCCCACGGTGCTCTTTGGAGTCATTTAGAGGTGAGTGATGGTATAAGTCGCAAAAAAAACGGGAGACGGTGTTGCTGAAACACTGTCTCCCGAATAAGTTAAATCAATAGTCAGGGTGGATTAATTCCCAGTGTCTGTTTTGGACAGCTTAATTTTTTGTATTTTCGCGGGGAGATATGGAAATGACAATAACGGAATATCTGAATGGAGCGGATTGAGCGTGAAAAGAGGGTAGTGGCGCAGATGATTGCGCATTATTGCCGGCGCAAGCATGGCGGCAAGTGCTTGTGCAATGATTGCCGTGTGCTCATGGATTATGTCATGGCTCGTATTGATAAGTGCCCTAAAGGTGAGAGGAAAACGAGCTGCCGGAAATGTGAGATTCACTGCTATTCTCCTCAATTCAGGATGCGAATTTGTGAAGTCATGCGCTATATGGGGCCGCGTATGCTTTTTGTAAATCCGGTTGCCGCATTGCGTCATCTATGGGATGAAATGAAATAAAAAAAAACGGCTTCCTGAATTGCCGCATTGCTGCAGCTGTCAGGAAGCCGGAATTGTATTTGGCGGATTATATTATTGTTCGTCAGCAAACATGGGATCCCATGCGGGAAGCATGGTCGGTTTCTGCTTCAGCACTTCCGCTGCTTTGCCGGTCAGATATTTCTTGTCGACAACGAGGCGGAACATATATTCGTCAAACCATTTGTCGCTCATGATAAGGTGTCCGCCGTTTGCACCGGGACCCCAGCTGTTTTCAACCATCCATTTTTTCGGAGTGCCGTTTTCGTCGAGGTCGACAGCAACGAGTGTCATTGCATGGCTGGAGCCGCTTGAATGGGTGAGTATGCGCTGCTTTTTGTCCATCCCGAAAGTTGTGCCGAAAAGTGAGCCGTAGTCGAGGTAATCCACGTCAAGCACACCGCGCTCACGGTCGAAGAATTTGCCGACATCGCATGAAAAATACATTGCGGTACTGTCCTTGATTGATGCGATAGCCATCTCCTTTATATCCTCAATGGGCAGATTGACGTATGTCCAGTTTTTGCCGTCATAAGCGTGGCGGTCATATTCGATTTCGTACAGCTTGTAGTATTCGCGGCTCGGATCATTCATCAGCATGACATAGTTGTTGGTAAGGTCATTGCCGAGGTATTCAGCGTAAAATGACTGCGGGGTATAGGTCTTGGTGTTGACAACATTGCCTTTTGAGTCGCGGCGTGTCCATGTGAACTCTGTGGGAGGTTCGCCGAGGTTGAGGGCAAGCATGCGGTACACTTCGCCGAGCATTTCTGTCTTGCGCTTCTGCATTTCCGCCGGTTTTGCTTTTGCAGCCGCAAGGTCACGCAGTTCAAGACCATATTCCTTGAGTTTGAGCCCGATGAGGTTGCTCATGCGTGATGTGGAGTTGGAGCTGTTGGTTTCTATCATAACCTCGGCTGGAACAACGCCATATTTTGAAATAATGTCGGATATGCCTGTGAACTGACCGCCGTCGCTAAGAGGATGGCTGAAAAGCCAGTCGACGGTCTTGTCGTCCATAGGCTTGTCAGAGGTGTCAATGATTCCCTGAAGGAAGAGGTTCGCTTTTTCGAGCTGGTCCCAGAAGAAATTATAGTTTTGGGAGAACTGTAGTTCCGGCAAGTTGTGCTTAGCCATAGCCTGTGCGCGCAGCACATTGAGCCCGGTGAACAGCCAGCATCTTCCGCTGCTCTTCTGGTTGGTTATGCCTTTGCTGGGAACGCGATGGGAGAAATGGTTGTCGAAATTATTCTTTGACGCGGTGTTTACAGCGAGCTTGTTGATGTCGTTGTTTGAAATCGCGTTGAAGATAGCCTTGTCGGCAGGGGTGTTTTTAAAAGCGCCCTTGATGGTCGTCATCATCTCGGGGGTGATGCCGCCATTGGAGTTTCTGGTCTGTGCCGTGGCAGTGAGCGCGAGTGCGGCAACGGCGAGACACAATGTTTTTTTCATGTTGCGGGTTGTAATGGATAACGGGTTAAATATTTCTCTCTTTCAAGCCGGATTGGCAGGAAGAGAAAAAGAATTTCCACAAAAATAACTATTCTATTGCTGCCGTGCAAATTTGCTTCTTCCCGTTTCAATGCTCCCGCAGTAACCTTGCAAATTTAAAGTCTCACTTTAAAATTGCATGATTCTTATCCGGCTACAAGTTACGAATATTTATGAGCGATTTACTTTCGGTCGTGCCGTCATAGACTACGGTTGCTTCTCTCACATCGGGGATGAGGCCGGACAGATAACGCAAATTCTTTGTGAAATCTGTCTGGAATGTCTTGCCGGCTTTTATCTCATAGATGTGGAGTCCATCCGGAAAAGATTGTACCACATCTACCTCTCTGCCTGAATTTTCCCTATAAAAGAACAGATTTGGATCTTTAGAATCGTTATATCGGTTTTTGAGCAGTTCAGTAACCGCGATATTTTCAAAGATGGAGCCTCTTAGCGGGTGACTTTCAAGCTGCTCCGGTGTCTCGATGCCTATAAGGTAGCATAGTAGTCCGGAATCATAGAAATATAGCTTAGGCGTTTTTGTTAACCTTTTGGATATATTGGCGTAGTAAGGTTGCAGTGTGTATATAATGTAGGATGCTTTTAAAATGGAAATCCATGACGAAATAGTAGGCGCTGATACTCCTGTTTCAACTGCAAGTGAGGACTGGTTCAGTTCATATCCCGCTCTTGCCGCGCATAGGCGGATGAATTTCTGGAAGCGGTCAATGTTCTGCAACTGTGCCATTCCTCTGATATCCCGTTCAAGATATGTCGCATAGTAGTTGCGATAGAAAAGCTCTGGAGGTATGCCGTCAGAGACCACACCGGGGTAAAGTCCTCTATACATCAGGCTTGAAGTCGGAATATCCACCAGAGGTTGAGGTAACTCCTTAAACGAAAACGGCAATAAGGTATATAGTGCGGCTCTTCCCGCTAATGATTGCATGCTGTTATGCAGTAGGGAAAAATTGTTGCTTCCGGTGAGCACATATCGTAGCGATTTGTCTTTGTCAACACGTGCCTGGATAGCGGAGAGAATTTCCGGATAGTTTTGTACCTCATCGATAATCGCTTTCTTGCCGAGGGAATCTAAAAATGAATTTATATCTTCCACCGCACGGTTACGGGTGCTTATGTCTTCAAGGTTGACAAACATATAGTCGTTGAAAATATGCTGTGCAAGAGTGGTTTTGCCAGTCTGCCTCGGTCCGGTGAGGATAATTACCGGATAGTACTTTACTGCCTGGTGGATAGCAGAAGATATTTGTCGCTCTATATATGCCATAACCGTACGGAATTTAGTGTTGCAAATATAGGGAATCTAAAAAAATCCTGCAAATTTAAAGTGTGACTTTAAAATTACAGGATTTTTTGTGCAAATAAAGAAACGACCCCTATGTCATACTGGCATAAGGGTCGGTAAAGTGATATTAATATGTATGTTTAGCTTACTACATCAAATCCACGGCGGCGGATGGCATCAAGCATCCGGTAACTCATTGCCATGCGGTAATAGTTTACCATGTGCTCAGCCCAGTCATTGGTGGTTTTAGCACCGGCGCGTGTGGCGTTGTAATGCTCAATCTCTTTGTCGTAATCTATCAGGGCTTCTTTTAGTCCTTCTTCGGAGTAGGTGTTGGAGTGGATTACAAGTGGCAGGGGCTGTTTCGGTTTGAGATCCGGCATTTCGCGTGGCACACCGATAGCAAGACCGCATACAATATATGTGTCCTGCGGAAGGTTGAGCAATCTGCTGACCTCTTCCGGAGCGGCTGTCCTTGTATAGCCGATGCAGCAGGTGCCGAGCCCGGCGGATTCAGCTGCGGTAAGTGCGCTCATCATGGCGAGGGCGGCATCAACAGTACCTACTATAACTCCGTCAAGGGTTTTCTGGAAATCGGGGAAATCAATTTTCTTCTCGGCGGCAATAACTTTTATTTTGTGGAAGTCAGCGCAGAAAACCAGAAAATGGTTGCAGGTTTTAATCTGCTTTTGCGATGTGAGTTCATATATTTTCTCCTTCATAGCCTGATCGGTGACATCGATTACAGAGAACTGCTGCCCGTTGTAGCTGGTTGGAGTGTTGCGTATAGCCTCGTATATGAAATCCATTGTTTCCTGCGGGATTGCCTCGCGCTCGTAGCGGCGGATGCTGCGGCGTTGCAGCAAAGTGTCTTTGACTGTTTTCATGATGGGTTGGATGTGTTTGATTATTCTTTAATTATAATGCGTGGCGAGGCGTTTTTGTTCTGATACAAAACTGCTCCGGAAGCAGAAATTCCGCATCCGGAGCAGTATCTTTATAGATAGTTGTGGAAGTGCTTATTTCTTGAAGAAACGCTTGTAGAGTCCCTCAAAGCCCTGACCGTGACGAGCCTCATCCTTTGCCATTTCATGAACGGTGTCATGGATAGCGTCGAGGTTGAGCTGTTTGGCGCGGGCTGCGATGCGCATCTTGTCCTCATTGGCGCCGGCTTCAGCAGCCATACGCTTTTCAAGGTTGGTTTTGGTGTCCCAAACGCAGTCGCCAAGGAGTTCGGCAAACTTTGAAGCGTGCTCAGCTTCTTCAAAAGCGTAACGCTTGAATGCGTCAGCGATTTCAGGATAGCCCTCACGATCAGCCTGACGGCTCATTGCGAGATACATTCCCACTTCAGCGCATTCACCGTTGAAATGTGCGGTAAGGTCGGCAATCATCTGCTCGTCAGTGTCTTTTGCAACACCTATTTTGTGTTCGGTCACAAATTTAAGAGCTTCGTCAGCAGTGAGTTCTTTGAATTTGTCCTTCGGAGCTTTGCAAATGGGGCACTGTTCGGGAGCTTCATCACCTTCGTGAACATAACCGCATACTGTGCAGATAAACTTCTTTTTCATTTTGTCTTTTGTTTTGATTGTTGAATAATTATACTTAATAAAAAAGGTGGGTTATTTTCGGTTAGCTATGGTTTTGGATTAACCCTGCATTGCGGGCAGCATCCGGTGAGGTTGACCTGCACTCCGGAAATATCAAATTCTTCTGGAAAAGACATTTCAATCAAGTCGATGTCATATATCATGTTGCACATCTGGCACCGGAAATGGGCGTGGGGCTCAGTGTATCCGTCAAACCGTGCAATTCCGGGCTCTACATTCACCTCCATTATCCCTTTGCTTGATACAAGGGAATGTAGAGTGTTGTACACAGTTGTCCTTGAAAGGGATGGATATTGCTCTTTAAGCCCTGTGAAAATTTCATCAGCGGTAGGATGGGTCCGGTAACAAAGTACATAAGCAGCAACCGCGATTCTCTGCGGTGAAGGACGCAGACCGCACTCTTTTATAAGGCTGAACGCCTGTGCTGCGATTTCGTTTGATTTATGCGCTTGCTGTATCATGTATGACTTTGTAATGAGTACAAAGTTAGAATAATTACATGATGCAAATATTTTTTTCTCCCTAAAAAAAGTTAACAACCTTATATTAAATGGTGCTGAGCGGAGGCAGGAAAGCGTCAGGATAATGGTGGATTTGCGTAGTGGAGCCCGGTTCACCAATTATCACGATGACATCAAACTGCACCGGGTGAGGAATATTATATGCTTTGACGTATGCTTCCGCTCCACGGCAAAGATGTGATATTTTCTTACGGTCGATGGATTCAAGCGGGTCATACTCGTCATCGGTGCGTGTTTTCACTTCAATAAACACGATGCGGTCATGATGACGTGCCACAATGTCAAGTTCGTTTTTTCCGAATCGGACATTTGTATCAACTATGGCATACCCTTGCGCAACAAGGAAATCCCGTGCCTGCTCTTCACCCCATGAGCCGAGGTCATTGTGTTCCGCCATTGTTTTTTGATTTTCCGGCAAGCATTCCGCACGCAGCCATGATGTCCTCTCCTCGTGAGGCTCGGATTGTGGCGGTTATGCCAAGTGAATTGAGTGCATCGCGAAATTCCACCATCGCATTTTCAGATGCTGTCTTACCGTCGAAGCCGGGAATCTTATGAAAGCGGATTAGGTTGACTCGTGCATGAGTGTCACGCAACAGCCGGGCGAGGGCGCGGGCATGGCGCATGTCATCGTTTTTGCCAGCCCACATGGTATATTCCACCGACAAACGGCGTTGACCGGTGAAATCGTACTGACGCAAAAGATTCATGACATCGGCAACGGACCATGCTTTTTCAACCGGCATTATCTCCTTGCGCTCTTCGGCAAACGGCGTGTGTACACTGACAGCTATATGCACTTTCGTTTCATCAAGCAGTCGTTTAAGACCGGCAATATTACCTATTGTCGAAACAGTGATTCTCTTAGGGCTCCAGGCAAGTCCCCAAGGAGCGGTGAGTATTTCAATTGTTGAAAGGACAGCATCGAGGTTATCTGTAGGTTCCCCCATGCCCATGAATACAATATTTGTAAGACGCTCGCTCTCATCAACAGACAGAATCTGGTTCATAATCTGGGCCGAGGTCAGATTGCCGTCAAAGCCGTTTCTGCCGGTCATGCAGAAGGCGCAGTTCATCCTGCATCCTGCCTGGCAGCTTACGCAGAGAGTAGCGCGCTCTTTGTCCGGAATCATTACCGCCTCAATGTTTCTACCCGGTACACCGGGAAATATGTATTTCGCGGTGCCGTCGCTGCTTCGGTAACATTCAACAGGCTCAATGCGCCCGACAGTGTATTTTTGCGAAAGTTTTTCTCTCGCGGTCTTTGAAAGGTTTGTCATCGCGTTAATGTCGGTGACGCGCTTTACATACAGCCAGTCCGCAATCTGTTTCGCCGCAAACCGCGGCATGCCAGATTCAGCGGCAATGAGTTGTAAATCCTCAAGCGTTTTTCCAATCAACGGTATTTTTGAGTCGGTCATAATTTACTTTCGCAATATGTATAATGGTGAGGCATTGAATCTCGGTAGCACCTCAATTTTCAGAGTGCCCGGAGGTGAGACGATACCGGGAGTAATGCCAAGTGCTTGCGCGACAGTTGTCAGTGCAAGTGACGGTGTGTTATTGTCCTGGCTCAGGTGGCACAGAAACACATTTTTGAGTTCGGGGGATTTTATAGAAGCAAGGTATCTGGCAGTTTCAGCATTATCCATGTGCCCGTTGTATGCGGCGATGCGTGCCTTAAGATATGAGGAGTATTTCCCATTCCGTAGCATTTCCGCATCATAATTGCTCTCAAGGACTATAAAATTAGCCTGCCGCAGATAAAAGTCCGCACGCTCCGATATGCATCCGAGGTCAGTGGCGACAGTCATTTTCAAATCCCCTTTGGAAATGAAAAAACCGGCATTGTCGGTCCCGTCGTGGCTCACATCGAAAGCCGTGATTTCAAATGAACCTACTTTAAACGGAAATTCCTTGTATATCGGCTGGTGGTAATCTTTCAGCCGGCGGGAAATGCTGTGCCGGCGCATGATGCCTGAAAGCGCCTTCGGTGTGCAGAATACCTTTATGTGGTTGTGTCTTCTGACTAACGAATACACGCACCTAACATGGTCGCCGTGGTCATGGGTCAGGCATATGCCATGAATGTCCCTCATGGAAAGATCCATGGATTCAAGGCCGTCGAGCACAGTGCGCGAGTCAACACCTGCATCAATGAGTATCCCTCCGCTGCGGTCACCTATAAAAGCGCAGTTACCGCTGCTTCCACTTCCGAAACTTTTGAATAAAATTGCATCGCGGGGACGCGAATCCATGGCGATGGGTTCGTCAAGCGGATTGAGATTCTCTCTTGCCTTTGCTTCATTTTCCTGTACCTTCTTGATTTCCACAACAAACTCCTCGATAGACGGATGAACAGGGATAGGCACCTCCCTCATCGGCAATAGGTCTTCGATGATATCAAACAGTCCCGGTTGCGGGGTGTCATATTTGTCGTTTTTCTTTGCCATCCGTCAATTGAATAGGAGAAAGATAGTAGGGGTGTGAGAGTAATCAAACGCGGCTTTCTTCCATTCGGCAATAGAGCGGGTTATGATGCTCTGCTTAGCTCCTGTGATATCTGATGCAACGCACAAGAGCATAGAGGAGGGGAGGGTGGCGCACAACTCCTGAATAAGCTTGTTGTTGCGGTATGGTGTTTCAATGAAAATCTGTGTCTGCCGCTCACGGTTTATACGGCGTTCCATCTCTTTAAGCCGTGCGGCACGTGCGGCGGAATCAACAGGAAGATAGCCGGCGAAAGCAAAACTCTGTCCGTTGAATCCGGAACCCATAAGGCCCATGAGGATGCTCGACGGACCAACAAGCGGAACAACATCTATGCCTTTGCGTTGTGCAAGTGCCACAATATCTGCCCCCGGATCTGCAATCGCAGGGCATCCTGCCTCTGAAATCACACCGATGTCTTTTCCTTCAAGTGCCGGTTCAAGCATCTGAGGGATGTCCTGCGCTGCGGTGTGTTCGTTGAGGGTGAAGAAGGTGAGGGTATCAATATCAATAGTCCGGTCGCATTTTTTCAGGAAACGCCTGGCGCTGCGGATATTTTCCACAACAAAGACCTTGATGTTCCTGATTAAACCTATGTTTTGTGCGGGTAAAACCGCATCGAGGTCGCCATCGCTCAGCGGTACCGGAAACAGAAAAATTTTGCCTGAATGTGTCTTCTGCTGCTCTGTCATAGTACAAAGTTACGAATTTATATCGCATATATTCGCGGCTATTCACTAAATTTGTGGCTGTGTTAACTTTAAATAAGGAGTCAGACAGATGAAAAAGAATTTTAAGCCAAAGGCGTGGTTACTCCCGCAACCGGTGTTGATTATCGGCACATATAATGAGGACGGCACCCCGAACGCAATGAACGCAGCATGGGGCGGACAGTGGGATATGAGCGAAATCATGATTTCAATGGGCTCCCATGCCACCACTGCAAATCTGAACAGATGCGGAGACTTTACAGTCGCTTTCGCTACCGTCGACACTATGGTCGCTTCAGATTATGTTGGAATAGTGAGCGGAAAGACTCATCCGGACAAGATTGCCAAGACCGGATGGAAGAGTGAGAAAGGTGAGACAGTAAATGCTCCAGTGTTCAATTGTTTCCCCATGACAATGGAGTGCCGCATCAAGGAGAAACTTTTTGAATCACCTACCGGCTATTACATTATCGCGGAAATTATCAATATCGTGTGTGACGAAGCTTATCTTGCCGAGGACGGCAAGCCCGATGTTGAAAAAATGCAACTGATTACATTCGACCCAATCCACAACGGATATATCAGCCTGGGTTCACGGGTCGGGAATGCATTCCACGACGGCAAAGAACTGAAATAGGCGAATACTTACTTCTCTTCGGGGTACTTGCGATAGTATTCCTCCAGAATTGTCTTAATATTGAAATAGTAGCCTTCCGCTCCGGAGGGCTCTGTTTTTTTTATCTGTATATATTCGTAGAATGGAGCGTAAAAAAGGTGGTTTACAGCCTTATGCCCCATAGCCGCGAGAAGCACGTACTCATGCTGCGGCGCAACGACATACCAGGCGTTTTCTTCATCAAGCCCGTTGCCTGATGAAGCGATAGTCATGAGGATGTAGTTGAGCTTGTACTGCCAGATGTTTGCCAGATGATTTTTGCCCTTGAGGTGAAGCGCGGAAATAAGCCTCATCATATTTGTAAGGTCAAACGGATTATCTGCAAGTGCTTTTTCGCAAAGTGAAATCACGGAGTCGCATTCCGCACGTGTGAGCGACGGATTTTCAGCAGGATCAGGCACAGAACCTTTCACCGCCTGAGGACGGTAGGGGTTATAGTCTTCCTGAAACATATATCCGTAATACAGGTGCCGGAATTTATCGAGTTTCATGAGGGTGTCATTCTGCATGTACTCTTTCATCAGGCGCGGATAGTAGTAAGGTGAGGTGGGGTCATAAGTAGCCGCCTTGATTGCTTCAAGGTTGGGCTTTTCAATCTTGAGCTGGGGAGAGATATTCTGTGCTGAAATTGTGGGTGAGAATATCGAAAGCAGTAATAATGTTATTAAAATATTCAGTTTCATTACGGTTGCTGGTTGTCGGGTGAGTCCGTTTTGGTAACAGGCTTGACAATGTCCGGATAAGAAATGCGGGCATGGTACATGGTGCGGAGACGGTTTGCAAAAATCTCCTTTATTTCCTTAACATCCCGGAAGGACATAGGGGAGTTGTCGTGCAATCCCTCGGCAATCTGCGAATCTATAATCTTATTGACAAGCGCGGATATTTTTTCCGGTGTATGCTCGCTGAGGCTTCTTGATGCCGCTTCAACCGAGTCCGCCATCATAAGTATGGATGTTTCCTTTGAGCGGGGATTTGGTCCCGGATAGGTGAAAAGTTTTTCATCAGGCTTTTCATCAGGGTGTGTATTGCACCAGGTATTATAAAAATACCGCGCTTTTCCGGCGCCGTGGTGCTCACGGATGAATGCCCGGATGCTGTCAGGCAAATTCGCTTTTTCAGCACGCTTTAGCCCGTCGGTTATGTGCCCGATGACAATCTTCGCGCTTTGTATGGGATCAAGCGCGTCATGCGGATTGACCCCGTGCTGGTTCTCGGTGAAGAATGCCGGATTGTCAATCTTGCCAATGTCGTGGTAAAGTGCTCCGGCTCTGACAAGCTGCACATTCGCCCCGATTTTGCCTGCGGCGGCAGATGCAAGGTTGCTCACAGCCATCGAATGCTGGAATGTGCCGGGGCATTCCTCGGACAATTCGCGCAGCAACGGGTTGTTGATGTCGGACAACTCTACAAGCGATACTTTTGAAATAAAACCGAAAGTTTTTTCAAAAAGGAAAATCGCAACATAAGCGAAAGAGAGGAAAAGCGAGTTTATACCGAGATAGCCGAACATTTTCGGTGACAGTTTTTCAATTGTGCCGGAGTGGTACAGCTCTATCGCTACATAGCCGAGAGCATAGACTATGAATACGATGAATGCCGTGCGCAAAAGCTGTGAACGCTTGGTGAGTTCCTTCAGGCTGTCAATTGCGGCAACGCCGGCAAGGAACTGAAGGAAAATAAATTCAAGAGGAAAGCTGGTGGCTATGCTTGCGAGAAGCAATGTGACAATATGTGCAAACACGGCTGTACGCGCATCAAGGAATATCACCAGTATCACCGGGACTATTGCGAATGGCACAAGGTAGATGCCGAGGATAAATGCACGGCTCATGCCGAAAGCAATCAAAGTGACCGCCGTGATTGTAAGCATTATCATCAGCACGACTCTTCGGGAATCATAGTAATTGGGACGGAAGAAATGGAGGTATGCGTACAGCGCACCGAGAAGCAGGATAATGTAAAGCGCCTGTCCTGCCAACGGATAGTAAAAATCCGCGCTCTGCTTTCCTCCGCGTTTCGCAACCATTGTGTCATAAGTGCGCAGAATGGTGTATAGCTGAGGGGTGACTATGTCGCCGCGGTCAATAATTCTTTCACCCTGCTGGATTACACCAACAGGTGCCATTGCCCTCTGCATCATCTCGTCATGAAGTCTCTGGGTCTCTGTAGAGTCCATTATGATGTTAGGGGTTAGGATGTCGGCGAGTCCTGTGGCGCTTAACGCCTGGGTGAACCGGGTGTCATGGAACACGCTGTCAATAGTGGCATAAGCCTTGCGGACAGAACAGTACTTTGTGGTAGGTACCGACAAAGCAACATTTTCATGAATCATCCTCACGGCAGGTAACGCGCCTATATTTATTGCCTTGTAGGTTTCCACATCCACAATGCCGTTTTCAAACATTTTCCTCACCTGTGCGGTAAGTTCGTTTTTCTCAAGAGGGTTGAGGTTGACTCCAGATGTGAGGTTGAGGCGTGACGAAAATTGCGAAAGGGCATTTTTTTCTATGTTCGGGTTTCGGTAATACACCGGCTCGAACCGCGCTTCAAGACTGTCAATCACGTTTTCCGAGCGTATCGAGTCCATGTACACCGGAATATCGAATGGCGCGGTGAGCAGCGAGTAAGCCCACGGACGGTTTACCTCATAGGTGTATTCCCTGCCGTCTTTTCTCGGAAGGAAGTATAATATCAGTGCCGTGGAGGCAAGGAATACAAGCCATTTGACGTATGTTGATTTTTGTACCTTCATCGTAGCGAATTTTAATTACCCGCCTTGCGGGAGCCAGTTATTCTTTTCCGGCATCATCGCCCACTCTTGAAGCAGCTGTGATACCTTTGATTTTTTTGACCTTGTTGCATAAGTCGGTCACTACCGCCGCATCATTGACAAGCACCGTGAGGCGGCACTCGAAAACTTCATGCTCGGTGTCGATGTGGAGTGAGCGGATGTCGATGTTGAGATGATTTGAAATCATCTGGGTTAGTTCCTGCAAGATGCCATGCCTGTCCACACCCTCTATATGGATTTCCGCGAGGAATTTCTGGCGCACCTCTTCCCAGCGCGTGCTGAGTATGCGTGTGCCATGCGCGGCTTTCAGCACCTGTGCTCTGGGGCAAGTAAGAGTGTGCACTTCCACCTGACCGAGGTCGTTGATAAAGCCCATCACATCATCACCGGGGATGGGGCGGCAGCAGTCGGCAAACACGAAGTTGCGCTCGGTATCGGTGCACCGCAGCGTGTAAGTTTCCTTCTTATTTATCTCGCGGGGAGTAATGAGGGTGACACCGTTATCTTTCTTGGATGACCTGCCGATGCGGAATATTTTTGAAAGGAGCGATTTCTCAGTCTTAGGAGATTCCTTAAGCACATAACCGTCAAGGCTAAGCTCTCCGGCACCCAGACGATAAAGTAGTGCTTCTTTGTTCGGCACATGGTAGAAGGCGGTCATCTTCGTGATGATTTCATTTGTCACCTCCACTTCAGCATCTTTCAGGAAAGCGTCAAGTATCTCTTTGCCTTTGTCTATAACAGGCTGCTGCTCTTTGCGCAGTGCCGCCCTTAGTCGTGTGCGTGCTTTCGCCGTTGCGAGAAACGCCAT
>CAMWQE010000017.1 GCA_947176335.1 uncultured Porphyromonadaceae bacterium
GGCGAGCCTGGCGTGGCTTTTCGCTCTCCCCCGCTTGGTTTATCTGCTCCCCTCCGCCCCCCCCCCCCCTCCGCTCGGGTAAGCCGTGCGCAGGGGGAGAGGTAAGATACCGCTGTTCCGCGTGTTGCGGTCGCTAATGCTCCCTTAACGCCGCGGCTACTGTCTGCGTGCGCTCTCCCGGCACACGGTTTCATGTCTTCGGAGGGACAGGATTTTGTTCAATGGCAATCCTCATCGAATCAGTTCCGCAGGAGCGTCGCAATGCGAAACCCTGTGCTGCGCGAAATGCGCTTGCGCGGGGTTATGCACAGCCTTGCGCATCCTGCGCTCTCCTCACGATGCCATATAGCACTAAGACGCGCCGGGAGAGCGCGTCCGGATAGTAGCCTCGGGGTAAGCGTAGCGCACCCCGAGGTCTACATGCACACCCCACCCTCCCTCTCTCCCTCCTCCGCACGGTAACGTGCGGAGGAGGGAGAGAGGTCTTCTTATCCGCGTGTTGCGGTCGCTAACGCTCCCTTAACATCGCGGCTACTGTCTGCGTGCGCTCTCCCGGCGCACGTACATCCACGTAAGATTAAGGAATCCTCATCGAATTAGCTCCGCAGGAGCGTCGCAATGCGAAACCCTGTGCAAGCGTAGCGCAGCATAGGGAACAGTAAACCCCCCGTGACAGCGGCTTCGTAGAAGTCGCGGCTGTAAGATGCGCACAGCCTCGCGCATCTACGAAGCTCCTTGCTTTACGGTAGCACCGCTCCTACGCACTGGGTACAAAGACGCAACACACAATACAGCGCCGTAGATGCAATGCCGTTATAGTCCGAATTGGGCAAGACGCTCCTCGCTCTCTGCCGGGCTTTCTTTAACGGTGCTGATAATTAAGCTAATATCGAAATCATCAATCTGACCCAAATAATTCCACTCGTTGAACTTTTGAGGGTAAGCAATTTTTAAACGCACACAATCAACAAAAGAATCATATCTTAGGAATGGATATTTGGAATGCTTTATTGGAACATGGTACAATTTTAGGTGGGGTGGGAGGTTCCTGTTTATCTGGGAATTGATAATGACACCTCCATAAGCAACTCCATTGGCATCAAAGCCAAGAACAATAAAATATTTGTCTCTTGAGGAATAACCGGCTTTTGGCTTAATGCCATTGGCTTCGGTCATATTCATCTCATATACATCTCCGATTTGGACAACATGTGAGGCAAGTTTTGATAGCTCCTCCTCATTAAAGATATCAGAGATTTTCATTATTTCAAAGCTGATTCGATTTGTATCTGCTCCTCAATATATTCGAGTATCGCTTCATCGGGGTTAAGGACCTTTGCCATTGATAGGGGTGAAATGATGTTTGAACCATTCACACGTCGGTTAGCTTCATCCCATGCCTCATCATGCGATTTGCGCATTAGTTGCCCGAAAGTCGCTGTTTTGTTTTCTTCTATTGACTGGTCCAGAGCCTCAATCTCAGACTTAGAAATGAATTTCAGGTTTACATCACGCTTAGGTAGAAGAATATTTGGCGCATCTTCTCCTGCAAACTTGACTACCGCAGACAATTCTGTGGAAAGTGCCATTCGTGGATGATTAAGTTCTTTTACTGCATCATACAATTTTGTGGGAACAGGTCCATATTGCAGCGCGCAAAATTCATCCGGCACCATGCGGCTTCCCCATTTTGCCAAATGTTTCATTTCAGCAAAATAAAGAATCTTGAAAGCATGGTAGATGTCTACTCCGCCTGTCTTGCCAAGTATATATAGAACTAATTCGGTGAGTTTCTTGCTGTCAAAATCCGTCATGTGCTTGTCTTCTTATGGCTGTCTAACGTATAATGAGTGACTGGGGTTTAATTCGATCTGCAAATATAATAATAAATTTGATATATAAAGTCGGGTAAGTATCAATAGTTTATATGATGGGAAGGTTAAAAAGCGGTAAACTCTTGACAAGCGGGTTTTAATGTTGTACCTTTGCAGCTTGCATGAAGAGTAATAAGAAACATTCGTTGCCGATTCTCGGCTCGCAGTTCACCGCAACTGTGAGCGTGGCGCTCGTCCTGCTCATACTCGGGGTGGTTGCCCTGATGGGCATCGCGGCTAAAAATACCGGAGATGATATCCGTTCCCGCATAGGTTTTGTGGTGATAATGAGCGAAAACGCTACAGATGCGGACATCGCCGCGCTTAAAAAAATGTGGAGCACCGCGCCATACGTCGCCGCGGTGAGCTATGCTTCCGCTGATGAGGTCCTTGCCCGTTGGAACGAAACCATGTCCTCCGAAGGAGACAGCATTACGGCGCTCCTCGGAGTGAATCCATTCTTCCCCGAATTTGAAGTGGCTGTTAAAAGCCGCTATGCCGATGTGGACAGCCTCGAAAAGATTGTTGCGCCGTTGCGCAAACTCAAAGGCATCAGCGAGATAAAGATGCAGGGCGACATGGTGCGTTCAATCAACGCCACAGTCAGTTCCCTCACCCTTATTCTCTCCGCGGTCGCATTGGCGCTCCTACTGATTTCGTTTGTGCTCATCAACAATACAGTGCGCCTCACGGTTTACGCCCGCAGATTCTCTATCCACACCATGAAGCTTGTCGGGGCAACCGCCGCGTTTATCAGGCGTCCGTTTATACTCACCAATGTGATTCAGGGGATTGTGGCGGCATTCATCGCCGTTGTGGTTCTCGCCGGACTGCTTTTCTATGTGGGCACGGTTGAGCCGCGGATAACCGCTACCGTGGGCTGGCAGGAAGCGTCATGGGTCTTTGCAGGGTTGTTTGTTGCCGGGGTGCTTATCTGCACCTTAAGCGCGTTGCTTTCAACCAACCGTTACCTCCGTCTGGGTTACGACGATATGTTTTAAAAAATTTGTTTCCATTAAACCGTTATGGCAAATAATAATCCAACCACACCGACCCCCGAGTCGCATCTCGACCTGGAGTCACAGAGCCAGCTGCCGTTGCAGCGCATCAATTTTATCCTCATGGGCATCGCGGCAGTGATGATTGTCGCCGGTTTCCTGCTCATGACCGGTGCTCCGGCAACCGCCGAGGAGTTCAATCCTGATATTTTCAGCACGCGGCGCATCGTTGTCGGTCCTACAATCGCTTTCCTCGGCTTTGTGTTTATGGGTGTTGCAATCGCATGGAATTCAAAATCAAAGAAAACAGATAACTGACTATGAGCTGGCTTGACGCCCTGATTATGGGAATAGTGCAGGGGCTTGCGGAATATCTGCCGATAAGCTCCAGCGGACATCTTGAAATCTGCCGTGACATTCTCGGGCTTGACCTTAATGGCGCTGAGGCGCTTGAATTTGACGTGGCTCTCCATGTGGCGACAGTGCTCAGCACCATTGTTGTGCTGTGGCGTGAATTCATGCCGTTGTGTGTGAGCTTTTTCACCCTACGTTTTGACAACCGCTTCATATATGTGTGCAAAATCCTCGTTTCATGCATCCCGGTTGCGATAGTCGGGCTATGCTTCAAGGATTTGGTCGAGAGTTTCTTCGGCAACGGGCTTACTGTTGTCGGAATCTGCCTGCTCATCACTGCAGCCCTCCTCGCTTTCGCCTACTTCTTCCGCACCCGTGGCGAAAAAGCCCAGGCACCCGTCAGGGAATCGGTTGAGGATGCCGATCTCTCCATCACATGGATTGACGCCATAGCAATGGGTATCGCCCAGGCAATCGCCGTGCTCCCCGGCCTCAGTCGCAGCGGCTCGACTATCGCCACAGGCATTTCAATGGGCGCGAACCGCGCAGCAGTGGCTCGCTTCTCCTTCTTTATGGTGATTATTCCTATTCTCGGAGAAGCAATGCTGGGGCTGAAGGACATTATCTCCGGAGAGAGCGCAACTGCGGGCACTGTCGGCGCTATTCCTTTGACAATAGGTTTCCTTGCATCCTTTGTTGTAGGCTGCGCCGCTTGCAAATGGATGATTGAGATTGTAAAGAAAGGCAAACTCGTGTGGTTTGCGCTCTACTGTGTTGCCGTAGGTCTGCTCTGCATTCTGTGGTAAAACTGCACTATGGATTTTATATCAGGAGAGAAAATATATGTTGACAAACCGCTTGGCTGGACATCTTTCGATGTTGTCAAGCGCATCCGCGGCGCGATACTGAGGCGGCTGAAGCTAAAGAAAATCAAGGTCGGGCATGCCGGTACCCTTGATCCGCTTGCCACCGGAGTGATGGTGCTTGTCACCGGGCGCTCCACAAGCCTCATTGACTCGCTCCAGGCATCCGTCAAGGAATATGTCGCTACTATCGCGCTTGGAGCGACAACTCCGTCATTTGACCTCGAAACAGAGATTGACGCCACATATCCCACCGACCATATTACCCGTGAGGCTGTCGAGGCGGTGCTCCCGTCATTCACCGGGCGCATCGAGCAGATACCGCCTGCGTTTTCCGCCTGCAAGGTTGACGGCAAGAGGGCATACCACATGGCGCGGAAGGGCAAGGAGGTGGAGCTTAAGCCGAAAGTGCTGGTGATTGATGAAATCGAACTCCTTGATTTCTCACAGACCTCCATAACTTTGCGAATCGTGTGCAGCAAAGGCACATATATCCGTGCGCTTGCGCGTGACATCGGTCAGGCTCTCGGCACCGGGGCGCATCTCACGGCGCTGAGGCGTACCCGCGCGGGTGAAGTGTCTGTTGACGATTGCCTTACTGTTGAACAGGCAATTGAACTCATTCGCCTCACCGATGTTACATTTCCGGAGGGCTATCCCGTTCCCGCCGCATTTAATCAGACACAAGAAATTACTACATATAACCAATGAAACTTTCGCAGTTTAAATTCAAGCTACCCGAAGAGCTTATCGCTCTCCATCCTTCGGAGCAGCGCGACGAATGCCGCATGATGGTGCTTCACCGTGCATCCGGTGAAATCGAGCACCGCATCTTCAAAGACATTATCAACTATTTTGTTGACGGTGACATTTTTGTGTTCAATGACACCAAAGTTTTCCCTGCGCGCCTTTTCGGCAATAAGGAGAAGACCGGAGCACGGATAGAAGTATTCCTTTTGCGCGAGCTCAATGCGGAAAACAAGCTTTGGGACGTGCTCGTTGAGCCGGCAAGGAAAATCCGTATCGGCAACAAGCTCTATTTCGGCGAGGATGAGAGCATGGTAGCGGAAGTGATTGACAACACCACTTCACGCGGGCGCACGCTCCGCTTCCTCTACGACGGAGACCATGATGAATTCAAGAAGGCGCTTTTCAACCTCGGTCAGACCCCGCTCCCTTCATACATCAACCGTGAGCCGATACCGGAAGATGCCGACCGGTACCAGACAATATATGCGGAGCGCGAAGGTGCGGTTGTTGCTCCCGCGGCAGGAATGCACTTCAGCCGCGAGCTTCTTAAGCGCATGGAAATCAAAGGTATCCATCAGGCGTTCCTGACAGTGCACAGTGGTCTCGGCAACTTCCGTGAAATTGATGTTGAAGACCTCACCAAGCACCGCATGGACTCCGAGCAGATGGAAGTCACCCAGGCTCTGGTGGATATGGTCAACGGGGTAAAGGATGAGAACCACCGCGTGTGCGCTGTAGGCACATCCGTTCTCCGCGGCATTGCCAGTGCGGTCAGCATGGGCGGCCACATGAAAACCTATTCCGGCTGGACCAACAAATTTATCTTCCCTCCCTACGACTTCACCGTCACCGACGCCCTTGTCACCAATTTCCACCTTCCTTACTCTGTCATGCTTATGATGACAACCGCATTCGGAGGCTATGACCTTGTGATGAAAGCATACGAGGAAGCTATAAAGGAGAAATACAGCTTCGGAGCTTATGGTGATGCGATGCTAATCCTTTAAGCCGCTTAGTGGAAACCACAGTCAGCGAATACCGCACTCTCGCCGCGCCATCAAGCGCAGTTTTCCGCGAGAAGATGAGTAAATTTATTGCTTTTGCCTCGCCGGTGCATAGCGCCGAGGAGGCAAAAGCCTTTATTGCGCGTATAGCAAACGAGTACCACGATGCCCGTCATGTATGCTGGGCATATCTGCTCGGAGCAGCCGGCAATGAATACCAGAGCAACGACAACGGCGAACCCTCCGGCACGGCAGGCAAACCGATTCTCGGGCAGATTCGCTCTGCGGAAATAACCAATACCGTCATAGCTGTTGTCCGCTATTTCGGAGGAATAAAACTCGGCACCTCAGGGCTCATATCCGCTTACCGCGAGGCAGCGCGCCTTGCCATAGAAGCAGGGGAAATTGTCACAATGTACGAGCAGCGCGAAATCGAAGTGACTTTTGCATATCAGGCGATGAACGATGTGATGCGGATTCTCAAATCCTCGGAAGCAAAGATTACATCCCAGCAGTTTGACAACACTTGCCGTATATCACTCACGATAAGGTCTGACAGGGCAGATGCGCTTGCAAGTCGCCTGGAGGCGGTAGACTCCACCTCCGTCCTGTAACACTCAGTATAATAAGCCGGAGCTGGAAACATCAACTGTTTGGAAGAATGGAGAGATTGTGCTTTGTAAGAAATTATCTGTAAATGAGCGAATAGTATAAGCACCGGAGGTGCGTTTCTGTGAGTAACCCTGCGCAAGTGATAACGCAGCGTAGGGATTATGAAACGATGATCCACTTGAACCTCGTAGAGGTGATGCCGTTGTAATTACAACCACGGCCGCGACATCTACGATGCCGCCATCTCTATTTTCTTCCTAGCCCTAAGCTGCGCTTCGCTTGCTCAGGGTTTTGTATTGCGACGCGCCCCCGGCGCTTCCATCTCTCATTCCAATAATTTTAACATTCATCCTTTTAATATCGACCTAGTTTTTGGTATTTGTACAGCTAATGGCGGTTATCGCTAACAGAGCCACGCTTAATATGCTTCGCATAATCATTATTAGATGTTTGATGAAAGTTCCGTGTTTTATTATAGAGAATAACGCAGGATTGTATAACCATTGTCAGATGACTCTGTCAGAGTATATAGGTACTTGTCATCAGGCGACACCGCAAGCGCTTTTGCCCAACGGTCAAGGGTTATTGTCTTGACATGGTTTCCTTCACGGTCATATACTCTTACAGTATTAGAACCGAACATTTTAACGTCCTGATAAAACTCGGTTTCACAAAGATCTTTGGCCGGTAAGCCCATGTGGAGTTCATAAGCGTATTTATTAGACAAAGATGAGCCGAGTGTATAGTGTTTGGATTCCTTAGTGAATAAGCCCTGATTCGAATCAGCATTTATTTCCATTAAATAAATGTCATTAGGGTATGCATCCTCAAAAGATGAAACATTGATTTTGCCATCTTTTAGATTGATAAAGAAGCGTACATCTGCATAAAAACAGAATATTGCGCAAAAATTACCGTCCGGACTAATAGTGAGCTCTGACTGATAAAGAAGGGCATTTGCCATGTCTGTCAGTTTTTCATTTATCAGAGATTTGTCAGGGTAGGGAATATCTGTACCTGACAGCATACCATCAGAGTTGAATAATGCCATCATGCCTTTATTTGTATTATTTGTCGCAATAAAGTTTCCATCTGACAGCTTCCCGATATTGCCGGATAACACTATGCTATCGTTATTCGGCGCATTATAATCAAAGACTGTTTCAATTTGTGGAAAATCACTTCCATAATCAACAATATGGAGCAATTTGTTTTTCATTAAATCAGAAGCATATATTGAGCCGTCACGCATGTCATACTGTATGTTTGGAATCCAAAGCGCCTCTTTGGGGCCTTCTCCTTTTGCTATCAAATTGGTAACATGTGAGCCGTCCAGTGTGAATACTGAAATCAGGGTGTCATTATTGTATGAGTTTACTATAATAAAATCTCGATCCGTTACCGTCATTGCGATAGGTTTGTCAAGCAGTGAGTCGGTGATAAAAACCTCCGAGGTAAGAGACAATTCTTCCGGTGTTGCCGGGGCTTCTTTTACTGTTGATTTGCCGCATCCCGCAAGTCCTATCGCTGACAAGAGAATTAACGCCGAAATTAGAAATGAATTTTTCATACAAATATTATTTAGCTATTGTTTACCGTATTTTTTAAGCCGATTTTGATTATTACCGGAGTCTCATCTGTTATCTGCAAAGGTAAAGATTTATGGCTTTTTAGCCAAACATACGGATTCTATCTTTATCTATCATCACTATTTGTATATAACTGGAAATCAGTAATTTAAAAACGGGGAAATTAAGAAAAATCTATCCATGTCTATCATGTCGATAAGTGACTGTAATTCAGGCGATTATACAAAATTTGATTAACTTCTTGGAAATAAACGGATTAATTGCTCTCTGAGTCATAAGTATATTTTCGTTTATTATTGTGTGCTTCCCTGACATCATACATGAGATAGAATTCTTGATTCTCATGTTTTGGGCATGAAAATGCGGTCGAATACTCATTATTTTTCCCTGAAAATCTTCCAGTGTCAAAATAAAATCTTCCGGATTCATTCCATTTGGATTTTTATTGGGTTGAGATATAGGTGATTATCTTTGATGAAGTCCGGAAAAATCTTCCATTTCATTCCGCCGGCAAAATTTTTCATTCCAATGCCTATTTCTTTCCCTCTTTATGCTGTAAATCCGAGGCGGAGACCTCTATGTTATCAAAAAAAATCTTTCATGTTGTTATACAGCGATTTTTGTAATAGCTTGAATTGCATAGGAGTGGGTGATAAAAATTTCAGAAAAATCTATCAAGTAGTTATACAGCGAATTCTTATCGTTCCTTTGGTTTCTCTTCTCATTATCTATCCTATAAGATTATCTCCAGAGGGCGGTCTATGGGCTTGCCATGGGTGATTTATGCCGTTCCGATTTTATTAAAAACCTTACCGGCACCTGTCAGGCGTTTTTGCAATATCTTGTAATATAGTGTGTTATTCAAGTCAGAAATTGAAAAAAACCTTACCGGCACCTTTCCACGGGGCAAAATGGCGGTGCTTGTATCCGGCTTTAAAAACATCATTGCGCGTGTCCTTCATGTCGACCCTCCGGAAGCATTATTTCCCTCTGAAAATCTTCCAGTGCCAAAATAAAATCTTCCGGATTCATTCCACTTGGACTTTTATTAGGTTGAAATATAGTGGATTACCTTTGATGAAGTCAAGAAAAATCTTCCATTTCATTCCGCAGGCAAAATTTTTCATTCCAATGCCCGGTTTTTTTCCTCTTTATGCTGTAAATTCGAGGTGGGTACCTCTATGTTCTCAGAAAAAATCTTTCATGTTGTTATACAGTGATTTTTGTAATAGCTTAAATTACATAGGAGTGGGTAATAAAAATTTCAGAAAAATCTATCAAGTAGTTATACAGCGCCATCCTTATTGTCCCTTTGGTTTCTCTTCTCATCATCTATCCTTCGTGATTATTTCCATGGGAGGTGTATGGGCTTGTCAAGGGTGAATTATGCCGTTCCGATTTTATTAAAAACCTTACCGGCACCTATCAGGCGTTTTGCAATATATTGTAATATAGTGTATTATTCAAGTCAGAAATTGAAAAAATCTTACCGACACCTTTCCACGGGGCAAAATGGAGGTGTTTGCATCCGGCTTTCAAAACATCATTGCGCCTGTCCTTCATGTCGACCCTCCCTGCGAGTCCTGTTCGCATTATTTCTCCCTGAAAATCTTCCAGTGTCAAAATAAAATCTTCCTAATTCATTCCTCCGGCAAAATTTTTCATTCCCGTGGCATAGCTATAGCATGAAAAAAGAATTTACCGCCAGTGCTGACGGTAAATTCTTTTTCAAGCCTCTCCTGAGTGTAGGAAAGTGCGTTTATTGTGGAGCGCGAATCAATATTTGTCCTCGGTTTCCTTCATTTCTTTCGGAGTTATAGGCTTGCGGTCCATCGAGTACCAAACGTATGCTATGTAGCCGGCAACGAATGGAATGATGAGGCTGACGAAACTCATAACCTGCAGGGTGAACTGGCTCGACGAGCTATTGTAGATGCTCAGTGAGCTTGAAGTGTCAAGCAGTGAGGGATAGTAGGGAGTGCCGTTGAATCCTGCAATCCAGAAGAGGCTGAGCACAACGAGGATTGTGCCGATGCCGCTGAACCAGATGCCCTTTGTGAAGGTGTTGCTGAATGCGGAGCGGATAATGGCATAAAGCACTGCAACAACACCTACAAGGAAAATGATGAGCACCCACCACATATCGAGGAAATTGTGGAGGTACTTGTAATCGACCCATTCAAAGGAGCGGGGCAGGGTGGGAACACCGTGCATTGCAGTAGCCTGCTGTCCTTTGGTTGTGAGCAGGAGTGCAAGGAAGAAAAGGAAGAACACAACGAATATGCCCCCGTTTACAAGCACCTGACGGCGGTTGCGGCGGTCTATCGCTTCCCCGCCGTTGATATTGTCGAGGAAATAGAGCGATGCCTGTGTACGAGCGAGGAAGAGCACGGCAACTCCGAGCACAAGGTTTTTCCAGTAGAAAATCGCCTCGAAGCCATGAGTGGGAGCCCATTGTGAAATCACCGGTGCGCCGGGGTCGAGGATATTGCCCATTTTCACTGTAAACTCAGCTCCGAAGAAGAACATTCCCACGGCAACCCCCAGCAGGATGCACCCTACGCAGCCGTTGATGAACAGAAACACATCATAGGTGCGCGCGCCGTAAAGGTTGCCCGGCTTGTGACGGAACTCATAGCTCACCGCCTGCACTATGAAGCTGAAGAGAATCAGCATCCACAGCCAGTATGCGCCGCCGAAGCTGGTGGAGTAGAAAAGGGGGAACGAGGCGAAGAATGCGCCGCCGAACACCACTAAGGTAGTAAAGGTGAGTTCCCATTTGCGCCCGAGTGAATTAATCATCATCACGCGGTCGTCGGCGCTCAGGCGCTGGAGCAGCATCGACTGTCCGCCCTGCACGAAGAGGAGGAACACCAGCAGTGCGCCAAGCACCGAGATGAGCAGCCACCAGTAGGTCTGCAGATATTCAATATTTATCATAGCAATCAGTCTTTAGGGTTTTCGTAATCAGTTTTAGAGCCCTTGTCGATAGCACGGAGCATGATGCACACCTCTGCTGCGAGCAGCGCGGTGAATACGAGCGCGAAGAGCCAGAAGGTAGTCTGCACTGTGCCGGCGGAAATGTCGCTTATGGCGGCGCGGGTCGGCATTATGCCTTCGATAATCCAGGGCTGGCGTCCCACTTCGGCTGTTACCCAGCCAGCCTCGCTGCACACCCACACCAAGGGGATGGAGATGATGCCGAGCCAGAGGAACCAGTTTTTCTCAAGCACAGTGGGACGTTTGTATGCAACCCAGAGCACAAGGAGGATGAAGAGGAACAGGTAGCCGCCGCAAAGCACCATGATGTGGAAGCTGTAGAAAGTCACCGCTACCGGAGGCACAGCCTCATAGGGATTGTCAAGGTAGCCGTAGCCGAAGTATTTGTAATTGTCCATCAGCACACTCTTGGCGCTGTCCATAGCGGCGGTGTTGAGTTGTGCTGAGGCAAGGTCGTAGGCGCGGAGCGCGTCATGCGAGCGTTTGCCTATTTCAATACGGTCCGCGTATGAATCCACTTTGAAAGTGTCCCCCTGCTCGTTGATGGCGATGCCGTTTACAAGGTCGCTGATGCCGGGCACGAATGCGTGCGGGTCGTGCGTGGCAAGGAAAGATAGTCCGTATGGAATCTTTATGGCGAAGATAAATTCATCCTCGTTGTTCTGAGGCGTCTTTGAGGGATTGAGGATGCCGAACGCAACGATGCTCTGATCTCTGCCGCCGTTGTATAGGCCTTCCATTGCGGCGAGTTTCATCGGCTGCACCTTTGCAACGTCAACAGCGGAGCCGTCGCCGGTCCAGAGGGTGCCGAGTATGCCGGCGAGCGCTACCCATGCGCCTACTTTCATTGAGCTGAACGCCATCTCGGCAGCGCGGCGGCGCAACAGGAACCAGCAGCTCACGCCGATAACGAAGATTCCGGCGAGAACCCAGCCGCTGAGCACAGCGTGGAAGAACTTGTGGATAGCTACCGGTGAAAGGACAACATCGGTGAAGCTGTCCATGACATTGCGCATCTGCGCGGGGTCAAACACCATTCCGACAGGATACTGCATCCATGCGTTGGCAATGAGAATCCAGAGCGCGGAAAGCGACGCGCCGATTGCGGTGAGCCAGGTTGATGCGAGGTGGAAAGCGGGAGACACCTTTTTCCAGCCGAAAAACATCACTGCAATGAAGGTCGACTCCATGAAGAATGCGAGCAGGCCCTCGATTGCGAGAGGAGCACCGAAAATGTCACCTACAAACCAGCTGTAGTTAGACCAGTTGGTACCGAACTCAAACTCAAGGATGATGCCTGTGGCAACTCCTATCGCGAAATTGATGCCGAATAGCATCATCCAGAATTTTGTAATCGCCAGCCAGCGGGGGGAGCGCGTGCGGTAATAGATTGTCTCCATTATGCCAACAATCACTGAAATGCCCAGGGTGAGGGGCACGAAGAGCCAGTGATACATTGCCGTGAGCGCAAACTGCCATCTTGACCAGTCGACAACGCTGATTAAATCGTCCATGGTTAAAAAAGTGTATGATTGTTTGTGAAAATATTAGCCGGGGAGGTGATGCTTTCGCTCCTGTCAACGAGGGTGCGCCGCACAGCCGCCGCACGGTCGGCGTCGTTGTCATAGTCGCGCTTCAGCACATCGGGGAAAAACAGGAGCTTGAACACGAAGAAGAGGATAAAGAGCTTCACGAGGATAAGCGCCCACAGGTATCTGCCGACCGTCATGCTGCGGAAGCCATCCACATAAAAGCGGAAAATCCTCACGGGGAGAATGGGGCGGCGGGCGGGTGCGGGTTCTGTGTTCATCGGGTAATGGTATTCATTTCGGTTTATGTTGCAAAACTAACGATTATTGGCGGAAAAGGAGAAAAATAAGTTGAAAAATTGTAATATGACGCGCTGAGTGATTAAATTTGCATTGAAATCAAAACTTTAAATCTATTTTTCATGAGATTATTGTACCCTAAATTCCTTATAGGCGGCGCGGCAGCCCTGACTTTAGGCACAGTCCCGCAGAACGCTTTCGCAAAAAAAGCAAAACAGGCTCCGAAGCCCAACATATTATATATAATGTGTGACGACATGGGCTACGGCGACCTCGGGTGCTACGGGCAGAAGTATATATCCACCCCAAATATCGACTCCCTCGCCCGCCAGGGAATCCGCTTTACGCAGGCATACGCCGGCAGCCCGGTGAGCGCGCCGTCAAGGGCATCGCTGATGACCGGACAGCACAGCGGCCACTGCGAGGTGCGCGGCAACAAGGAGTACTGGAGCAACAAGGACACTGTGATGTACGGCGACAACATCGACTTCGCTGTAGTGGGGCAGCACCCCTACGACCCCAACCACATTATCCTGCCTGAGATTATGAAGGACAACGGCTACAATACCGGAATGTTCGGCAAATGGGCGGGCGGCTATGAAGGCTCGGTATCCACTCCGGACAAGCGCGGCATCGATGAGTTCTACGGCTACATCTGCCAGTTCCAGGCTCACCTTTATTACCCGAATTTCCTGAACCGCTACAGCAAGAGCGCCGGCGACACCGCCGTTGTGCGCGTGGTGATGGACGAGAATATAAAATATCCGATGTACGGCGACGACTATGCGAAGCGCACCCAGTACTCGGCGGACATGATTCATGAGCAGGCGATGGAGTGGCTGGACAAGCAGACACCCGACCAGCCTTTCTTCGGAGTGCTCACATACACTCTTCCCCATGCGGAGCTTGTGCAGCCCAATGACTCTATCCTCAAAGGCTACAAAAAGAAATTTTTCAATGACAAGACATGGGGAGGGCAGCCGTGGTCAAGATACAATGAATCGGTGCATACCCATGCCCAGTTTGCCGCGATGATTTCGCGCCTTGACGCTTATGTCGGCGACGTGATGAAGAAGCTTGATGAGAAAGGCCTTGCCGACAACACTATCGTTGTGTTCACAAGCGACAACGGTCCTCACGAGGAGGGCGGAGCTGATCCGGAATTTTTCGGCAGGGACGGCAAACTCAAAGGGCTCAAGCGTTCATGCCACGAAGGGGGCATCCGCGTGCCTTTCATCGTGCGCTGGCCGGCAAAAATCAAGGAGGCTTCTGAAAACGACCATATCTTCGCGTTCTACGACGTGATGCCCACCGTGTGTGACATTATCGGCACGGATATGTCGAAATATGCCAACAAGAACCTTGATGTAGACTACTTTGACGGAATCTCATTCGCTCCCGTGCTCACAGGCGAAGGCACTGCGAAAGAGCATGACTACCTCTTCTGGGAGTTTAACGAGACCGACCAGATGGCGGTGCGCCAGGGCGACTGGAAGCTGATAGTAAAGAAAGGTAAACCTGAACTTTACAACCTCGCTGATGACCTCCATGAGGACAACAATATTGCCGAGAGCCATCCGGAAAAGGTGAAGGAGCTTGTGGAGATTGCCCGCTCACAGCACACCCCCAACCCCCACTTCAAAGTCACCGTCCCGTAACCTACACTTTAGGAGTCTGATACAAACCTATATAGAGAGAGGCTGCGTCGTAAAAACTGAGTTACGGCGCAGCCTCTCTGTTAATCTGAATGTCCTGATGTTTTTGAAGCTGTAATGATTGTTTTAAATATACTACCGGTAAATCACGCGACCGAATACCTGATTCATTGCCATAGGACCCCAACGTCGTGAATCTTCGGATGCATCCATATTATCCCCCACCACATACACAAAGTTATCCAGAGCTACGAATGCCGAATCCACGGCATCAAACCTGAAATCCCTGTTCTGCATCAGATACTTGCGTTGCTTTTCGTTTATGGCTCGTGCATCTATCACCATGCCTTTGTACGGGACTATTTCATACGGTAATAAATCAACAGGGTAAGGGATGCTGTCACCGGCTATCGCAACACATCTTTTGACTGCATGGAAATGGTTGTTGCCGGGAATATTCAAGGCAACGATATCCCCGCGCGAAGGCAATGAACCGTGGATATATTCAAAAGACTTGCGCTGCTTTAATACCGAATCAACTTTCGTTTTATCAGAAACATAATAGAGTATACTGCCGAGTATCGGTATCTCATAGGCATTTCGAGGTTTGCGCAGACCATAAGCGCATTTCAGCACCAATAACGGCTGACCGTCCCTGAGAGTCGGGTTCATTGAATACCCCGAAACATGGCTGTAGTCGATTACAAATGTTTTAAGTGCTATTACCGTAAAGATGCAGAGCACAACAATTGCTATTTTACCGGAGGCGCTCAATAACCGTTTTTTCATATAATTTGCCCAACGCCTCATTCATTACAGGGTTGCCTACAAGCCTGATTGTGTCATTTGCATCCAAAAGTACCGCCTGAAAGCGGTCATCCTCTATATTGTTATAGAACGTAAAGTCCTGTTCCGGGTCGTATATCCATTCGTGGCTCCATTGCCTGTTTATGTATTCCTTTATATCATCATTGAATTCAGGGGAAAAGATAACGGCAAGGATAGGTACATTCAAGCCATGCTCCTCTTCAATACGTTTGGAAAATTCATTCCAATAGTTGAATTTGGACAGGCACACTGCACAGCTTATATCAACGCAGAATATAACTTTGGTTTCCGAATCCATGAGCCTATAATATGCATCAGAATCCGGGTAACACACCGGTATGCTGTCGGGCATTTTAACCGGTTGGTTTATTATGCTCTCTATCCTGTCACGCGAATAATTCTGCCATCCGGTATTATCAGGTTTGCCGGAGCATCCGCTGCCAAGACACAATAAAAAGACTGCCGACAATTGATATACGATCTTACAGTTCATAGCGCAGTACAGTATAACCCTCTTCGGATGACTCAGTAAGAGTATATAGGTATTTGTCATCTGGCGATACAGCAAGCGCACTTGCCCAACGATCAAGAATTATTGTCTTGACATGGTTTCCTTCACGATCATATACTTTTACCGTGTTTGAGCCGTTATGTTTAGTGTCTTTGAAGAAATCTGTCTCACTTATTTCTTCTTTTGTAATTCCAATATATAACTGATATGCATATTGATCTGATAGACTCAAATCTTGATTATAGATTTTTGTTTTTTTTGTTGCAAAACCTTGCATGAGATTTGAATCAATGGTGGACAGGTATATGTCATTAGGAATGGAACCTTCAATAATATTATAGATGATTTCATTTTCATCAACAGTTATGAATATTTTCATATCTGACGTATCGTATGTCACTACTGCAAATTTGCCGTCCGGGCTCACTTTTAAATCAGGATAATAGAGATCTGCATTAGCCCAGTCAGCAAGCCTCTCATCTATTTTACTCTTGTCTGGGAACGGGATATGTGTTTCAATAAAAGTCCCAGAATAGTCAAACTCCGCCAACATACCTTCAGGAGTAGTATTGGTTGCCACAAACTTTCCATTGGCAAGGCGTACAATCTGTCCTTGAAGAATAATGCTGTCAGACTCAGATTTGCGCGGTATTATAACTTCTATTTTAGGAACTTTAGAGAGATAATCTGTAATATGAAATATACATTGTTTATTAATATCGGAAGCATATAAACTATTGTCAATGCTGTTGTAATGAATGTTCGGAATCCATAATGCTTCTTTCGGTCCGTTACCCTTAGTTAGGAATGATGATATCGGTTTACCATCAAGTCCAAATACGTTAATAAGCGTATCCGCACTATTAAAGTTTACTAATACAATCTCCTTATCAGTGACGTTCATTGCTATTGGATGAATTAATATGGAATCACTTATAAATAATTTTGATGTAAGTGAATCTATAATAATATCATTGGTTCCGCCACTATCTTTGTTACTTACACATGAAAACATTAGGAATCCTGCTAAAGTAAGAATAACAAATTTTTGTTTCATAAAATTTTTTATAACAAAAAATTAATTGAATTTAGGGGCTATAATTTACCCCTAAATTCAATATTATGCTTACAATTAATCCCAAATCGTTCCTTTTCCTGTACTGTCGAGAACTAACTTTCCATCTCTATAAACCTTACATGGATTATTATTAGAGGCATCACAATTGGTTTCTGATGCGCTAAGTCCTACTGCTTCAATGTTCTCAAGTGTAAGATCCGAAGAGTTTTCAGGGGTTTTCTGTCCGAAGAAAAACAACCCTATGCTTGCAATACAAGCTACTGCTAACAATGTTTTTTTCATTGGTGTTTGTTTTTGATTAAAAAAATTATTAAAATATGGAGATTTCGTACTCCTTTGTTGTTTGTGATGTGATTCAAAAAGTGATTCAGAGTACAGCTTTATATGTCCTGCTACCTATAGTCAGGTATAGCATACCATAGCCTATACCCTCTTCAAGGGGGATGACGTAACCTCCGTAAAGTTCGGCGGTATCTTCATAAACGGTCATACCGTTCGCGTCAATAACGGTGATTTCAACATCACCGGATACGGTGCTGAACAGAGTGATGCTATACTCATCAATAACTCCGGAGAACGGGCAATATGCCGGCTTTTGAGGACGGTCGGTGGTATTACCAACTTCGGGGTCAAATTTCAACTCCTGTTTTTCTCCTTTAGGATCATCTGCAGCTGTATAAACCGGTAATATGTTTGTTCCAAACAGTAGCAGCATGATTGCGAATAATCTTATCATAACTATAAAATTATTTGATTTGTTTGCTGCAAAGTTATATGATTTTAACCTTTCAATCCAAACAATCACAATCTATCTTGATCTATCATGGCATAATGTATGACATTGATATCCAGCGGTTTGCAAATGTTAAAATCAAAAATTTTCTATCATCCACCTATCATTTGTTAAATAACTGAATGATAGAGTATTACGCGGCAACTCAATTGTGGCTATGATAATATGCTATAGGACAATGCCTTATGTCAATCAAACAGCGCGTCAAATAAAGTCCGATCATCATATTTATGCATATCGACTAATTTTTTCTTGAGTCTGCTCTTTGCTAAATAAACGGCATGCACATTTCCCCGGTTTGAAATCATTGCGATGGTGCTTGGACGGAAGCCGAGATGAATATATATTGCCAGACGATACTCCTGTTCATTTAATTCAGGATACAAGTTCTTAAAACGGGTAGCCCAATTGTCATCATATTTGTCAATAACCGCTGTAAGTCCGTCAATAATCTTTATATCGCTTATTTTCTTCAAGGCTGTGCCTATTTCTTTACATAACCTATTATATCGGATAGTATTATTTATTTCCCCTCCGTCTTCCGTTTGGTTATGTTGGTGCCATATTTCACACATTTTATTGAACAGGGCAAGATGGTTTTTGAAAATAGCATGCAATTCTGTGGCGAAGCCGGCTTCTTTCCCGGATATCAAGTTTTTCAACACAATGTTCTCCTCTGAAATCTCATGATAGCGTTTTTCACTTTCGGCAAGATTATCATTCAATGTCCGGGATTCAGTTATTAGATGCTTAATTTCATTCTCTTTTCCGGCAATAGAGTTTTTAAGAATGCTGTTCTCTTCCGTCAGTTCATTATAGTTCGTGTGGCTCAGCGTCAAGTCCTCTTTTAGAATTTGCGATGAGGATACGAGCTGCTCCACTTCAAGCATTTTATTTACGAGCCTCTCCTTATAATATTTCCATATAATATATAGGAGTACTCCTAACAACAGACATACAATAATTAGACCTGTAATATAATCTCTGTTCCTCGCTGCTTGAAGACGGTGGATATCTGCTTTCAGTTTATAGTTATCGGTAAGAAGCTGTGTCGGTGGATGGGTAAGGAGACGGGCATCACTGCTCATAAGCTCGTCGCCAAATGTCTTTGAAACCCTATATGCATCCTTGAAATTATTGCGCGCAGCATACAGTTCACTCTGAACCATCCCCTCATACAGGGAATCCGCTCCTGACATGCTCAGCTCACTTGCCATGGCAAGGTAACTGTCTGCATCATCAAGCAATCCATCCCTTACTGCAGAAAAAGCCTGATTGAGTCGATCATGTGCAGTAAAAGCATAGTTATCCTCAGATAACCGGTCATAAAGATTCAATACATCTTTATATGAGTCAAGCTGAAGTGCGAGTTCTATGCGGTTTGATATTATATGGTGCCTGAAAGAAGCACTCTCGGCATAATAACTTATGGAAGTGCTGTCCAAAAGCTGTGCGGCATCTGAATACATCCCTTTATATATTAATGCGTCCGCTATCTGATGCTCCGTCCATGCCGCGTGGACAGGCTTACCCGCTTCCGCGAACAGTTGCTTTGCTATACGCGCCCATTTAAGACCCTCATCTACCATGTAAAGCCTGCGGTAGACAATCGACATCTCCCGCGCGCTCATTGCAGCATAAAAAATGTCATGCGCCGCCAATG
>CAMWQE010000018.1 GCA_947176335.1 uncultured Porphyromonadaceae bacterium
GATCAGGGTAATTCTTTTCAATGCGGGCAATCTCCCGTGCAAGGCGGCGGTGCATGTCTGCCGGGGTTTTCTCGTAGAGGTTTCCGTAGGAATCCTTGAGCGCATATTTGCTCACCCAAACTCTTGCGGCGAGCTCGTCGCCGTCAAAGTATTTCAATGAAGCTTCATTAGCCTCATCGTGACTGTAAGTAGTGTTCTCCACTGCGGTAAATGTTGTTCTTATTTATTAATCGGTTGAGGAATAAAAGTGGAAAGTATATCCTCTCAACGAAGTATTTCATAGCCGGCTGCAAAATTTGTGATTTTTTTCCGTTTGGACAAACCGGCAACGTAGAAAAATGTAAAATGTTGATAAGTTTTCCGGTTGTGATGGCTAAGTGACTGATAATTAAGTGTACGGTATTTTTATACAACAGAAAAGTTTTCCAAAATATAGCCCCGCTATTGTCAGCGCATATCTATTTTATTAATTTTGACGCAGAATATAATAACAGACCTATGACCAATAAAAGATTTTTCGAGGAGCGGCGCACTATAAGGAATTATGCGCCGCGTCACATCAGCGACGAGATGCTTGAGGAGCTTGTGAATGAGGCGTCACATGCGCCGACAACCGGAAATATGCAGCTGTACAGCGTAATCGCTACCCGCTCGCAGGATATCAAGGAGATGCTTGCGCCTTGCCATTTCAACCAGCCATCAGTTACCTCTTGCGATATTGTGCTGACTTTCTGCGCGGATTTCAGCCGCTTTACAAGATGGTGCGTGCTGAGTGAAGCGAATCCCGGTTATGATAATTTCCAGTCATTCATGACAGCGGTGCTGGACACTACGATTTTCGCGCAGCAGTTCTGCACTGCGGCAGAGATGAGAGGGCTCGGTTGCTGCTACCTCGGCACAACCACCTACAACGCTCCCAAGATTGCAGAGATTCTCCGGCTGCCGGCGCTTGTCGTGCCTGTGACAACCCTTACTCTCGGTTATCCCGCTGACTCCGGAGTTGATTGCGGCAGGCTTCCTGTAAGCGCGGTCCTGCACCGTGAGCAATATTATGATTACACCGACGGGGAGATTATTGACCTGTATGCTGAAAAGGAAGCGCGCGAGGATAGCCGCGGGTTTGTAGAGGAGAATAATAAGAGGACTCTTGCACAGGTTTTCACTGATGTCCGCTATACCAAGGATGCAAACGAGCATTTCTCAAAAGTATATTTCGACTTTATTGTAAACCAAGGCTACGGAATGCCTGTAAAATAAATGGTTTCCATATAAAAATGCAGACGCTTGCCGCTGAAGCGAGCGTCTGCATTTTTATATGGATATGTGTAATCTGTTAAGACAGGAGGGCGCTTTCGATTGCGTTGACATCCTCCTGGAGTTTCTTCTCAAGGGGTAGGCGCTCCTCGATATTCTTGCAGGCGTAAAGCACCGTTGCATGTGTACGGTCAAGCCTTGTGCCGATAGCTTTGAGCGGCATTTTTGTATGCTTCTTGGCGAGGAACATCACCATTTGGCGAGCGTCGCTTATCTCGCGTTTGCGTGATTTCGTGAAAATCTGGTCAGGCTCAATCTTGTAATAGCTGCTCACTTCCTGGGTGATTATCTCGAAATTAATCTGGCGCAGGTTGATTTTCACCGCATTGGCAAGTACCCTGCGCGCAAGGTCGATGTTTATGTCCATGTCGAGCACGGTTGCGTGGGCAACGAGGGACACCATTATGCCTTCAAGCTCACGGATGCTTTCAGTGACGTTTGTGGCGATGTAGTCCATCACATCCTCCGGAATCATAAGCCCCTCTTTCTTTGCCTTTTGCGCGAGAACATTGCGGCGCAGGTCATAGTCAGGCTTCTCTAGCTCTGCGGTCATGCCCCATTTGAAGCGGTCAAGCATGCGCTGCTCCATTCCCTCCATCTGCGAGGGACGGGTGTCGCTTGACAGGATTATCTGCTTCTGGTTGAGCTGCAGGTGGTTGAATATGTGGAAGAAAGTACGCTGGGTGGCTGATTTGCCGATAAGATCCTGGATGTCATCAAGGATAAGGGTGTCAATGCTCTGGTAGAAATTGATGAAGTCATTGATGCGGTTGTTTCTCAGCGCGGTAGTGTACTGGCTCTCAAACAGGCGCGCGGTGACATACAGCACTCTTGCCCTCGGATTACGCTCCTTGATGCGGATGCCTATAGCCTGGATAAGGTGTGTCTTGCCTACACCCGGGGCGCCGAACACAAAGAGCGGATTGAATGTCTTGCATTTGGGATCTGTGGCGATAGCCTCGCCGATGGAGCGCGCCACGCGGTTGCTGACACTGTTGCAGTAGTTATCGAAAGTATAGCGGGGATTGAGCTGCGCGTCGATGTCGGCAGTGTCCTCCTGCCTTGTGAAGGGGTTGGATGACGCGCCGGGAGCCGGAGCAACGTCTGCACTCTGGTTTCCGCTCTCGATTGTAACGGAAGTAGTGGGCTCGTTGCTGACCTGGTTGTAATGGTAAAATAGTTTAACCTCCGGACCATATACACGGTGGAGTGTAGAGGTAATCAGCTTGATGTAGCGCTCGTCAAGCTGCTCCACGAAAAACGGGGAGGGGACAAGCACGTTGAGGTTGTGGTCCTGGTAACTGATAGAGGTAACAGGCTTGAACCAAGCGTCAAATTGTTCCTGCGGAAGAACGTCACGGAATATGGCGAGACATTTCTCCCACAATAAAATGTGGTCTTGCTCCATAAAAATACTTTATTGTAGGCTATACTTTCCAATGCAAATTTCCCTCTTTTTTTTATGATAATAAAACCGTTTTTTATTTGGAAATTATATCGGTTTGATAAGGGGTCTGTTTTTCAGTCAATTATGAGCTCTTTATGTCCCCTTATCGTCACATATAAGGGGCTGGCTGCGTAAGTGGTTGGTGCTTAGTGGGATATGTGGCATGATTGCGTTTTTAACATTTGTCTTGCCATGGTCATGAAGTGGCTGGAAACGGCAGTCCCACACACTTTGCGGGGAAAGGGCGCGGGACTGCGAAAAGTTTGTTATTTGTAATGATTTCAAATAAGACTTTTAGAGCAGCTTGATGCTTATGTAGCGTTTCGGGTTCTTCTTTATATCTATGAGCAGGGAGTCAACCGAAGCGGTAGCTTTGACAAGGTTGTTGTAAAGGGTCGGGTCAGACAATAGCAGCCCGGCGGAAGATTCCTTGCTGTTCAGCTTGCCTGTGAGGCTTTCCAGCGATGCAGTGATGCGGTACACATTGTGGAGTGTGGAATCAAGCGGCATTTTTTTGAGTTCGGCGGCAGCGGCGCTCAGGTCGGCGGTCAGACCGGTGAGGTTCTGCGAGATTTCCTTTACATTTGCCATGGTGACCTTTGCATCGGAAGCGATTGCCGGGGTGGATGCCATTACGGCGCTGAGCTGGCGGGTGCTTGTTTCAAGGTTTGCCATGATATTGTCAAGGCGTTTTACAGAGTTTACCATTGCCGGGTCGGTGACGAGTGCTGTCACCGCTGTGAGAAGCGAGTCGATTTTAGGCACCATTTTTCCAACCGCAGGGAGCACCTCGTTGGTCACATTGTCCATAAGCCCCTTTGAATTGACTCCTATGAGCTTGTCGCCTATGGAATGGTAGCTGGTGCCGGAAGCCATGTGCAGTTCTATGGAGGATGTGCCGAGCATATCGGTTACGAGCACCGCCTCTGTGCCGGCAGGCACCTTGAGCTTCCGGTCGAGGCTGAGTTCCACCTTCACATGTCCCGGATTGTCATACTCATATTCAATTTCGCGGACAAGCCCCACTTTGTAACCGTTGACAGTGACCGGCGCCGATTGGGCGAGTCCGGCGACATCGGTGTATGAGGCATAGTAGTAGTTGGCGGCTTTGAACACATTTACCCCTTTCAGGTAATCGATACCGAAAAACAGTATCAGCAGGGTAGCAAGCACGCTCAGCCCTATAAGCAGCTCTTTTGAATATTTTTTCTTCATCTGACCTTATGTTTGTGGTTTCAATAGTTTCTTTATTTCACCCGCTTTCCGGCGCGTGTCTTTATTATAAACGCATCCGGGAACTTTTTTCTCACTTCTGCGAGTTTTTTCTCGGCGCCGCGTTCTGTATCAAACTCCCCGGTGGTGTATTTGATGACGTTTCCGTCACGGTAGGTGTCCACATCCTTTATCCCTTTCAGCTTGGGCGATGTTGCAGGGAGTTTGCTCCCGGAAGTGTAAAACTGCACCTTATATATAATAGGTGCTTCATCTTCGTTCACTGCGGGTACTGTTTCCTCCGGCTCCTCATTGTCGCGGATTACTTCCCTCGGTTCCTCCTCCTTCATCGGCGCGACAACCTCTTTTGGCGCTTCAAGTATTTTTGCCGGGGCGGAAGCGATGCCCGCGCGTTTGTCGGCGAGATGTTTGTAACGGGCAAAACCGTTGTATATCGCTGTTGCGAGTTTGTCCCTGCCGTTCTTGGAGTTCATGAACTTCTCCATCTGCGGGTTGCATATAAAATCGAGCTCCACGAGGATTGCAGGCATGCTTGTTTTGAAAAGCACCCAGAAATTTGCCTGTCGAACCCCTCTGTCACTGCGTCCTGCGGTAGTTATCAGCTCCTTCTGAATTTCGTTTGCCGCCTCGATGCTCTGCTCCATGTGCAGATTGTGGCTCATCTCGAAGATGATGTATGATTCAGTTGACGAGGGGTCAAAACCTTCATATGTAGTGGAATAGTCGCTCTCCAACTTCATCACGGCGTTTTCGCGCATCGCAACAGCAAGGTTCTCGTCACTGCGCTTGAACCCCAGAGTGTAGACCGAAGCACCGCAGACAGTCAGGTAGTTTCGTGCCTTCTTGTCGATTGAATTGGTGTGGATTGAAATGAAAAGATCCCCCTTAGCCTTGTTCGCAATGTCCGCGCGACCCTGGAGGGTGACAAAAGTGTCATCATCGCGGGTATATACGAGCTTGACGTCAGGCATATTCCTCTGGATTAGTTCGCCCACCTTCAGCGCAACGGCAAGATTGATATCCTTCTCACTCGATATCTTTCCGATAGCGCCATGGTCGTGCTTGCCATGACCGGGGTCAATGACAACAGTAAACTTTGCCTCGGCGCTGAGAGCAACGGCGAGTGCAACAGATAGAACCACGAGGATACGGCGGATTATAAAGCTGGAAATCATGCCTCGGAAATTTCCGCAAAATTACAAAAAAACTGCTTCAGTTGCTCAATTATGCCACATTTAGGGCACAAGTAGCGTCATTTAGCCCAATCCCCCATCCCGTCCGCCGGAGAGCGCACGCGTCCGCGTAGCATGCAAGCTGTATATAGCCCGGGGTGAGGGAATCCCAGAGGGATATTCGTGCGATGCCCTCGGGGCGCTCCGCTTACCCGCGAGGCTACTGTCCGGACGCGCTCTACCGGCGCGTCTTCTACATCTCCGACGTATCATCGCCCCCTATCTATATGTATGAGATAATGGTGCGTCCGAGAAGTACCGGGAGGGTGAAGTGCCGTAGGCACGTCGCTGTGCGAAACCTCTGGCAAGCGAAGCGCAGCCTGAGGAAAAGGGGAAATTTACAAGGGCGGCTTCGTAGAAGTCGCGGCTGTAAATCAAGAAATTTGACTAACTTTAAAAAAAATCCATGAGCCGAGTAACCTCCTTATACCATATAGTTTTTGCGACTAAAAGGCGTGAACTTACCCCCCTAACCTCCTTTGATTTAATGTAATACAGCCGCGACTTCTCCGAAGCCGCTGTTTTAGGGGATGACCTTTCCTCAGGCTGCGCTACGCTTGCCTGAGGCTTCGCATTGCGACGTGCCTGCGGCACTTAGACATCTTATCTGCTTGAATTTAATTATTTACAAGGCTGCGCATAGCGACGTGCCTGCGGCACTTAAATCTCAAAAGACAGCCCCGGAGTGGGCTGCACAACAGTAAGTCCAGCACCTCCGGCGCTGATGTAACATACCATCCTCTGTCCCCGGACGCTTGCGTCCGGGGTTAACCGAGTATTGTCCCTCCGGGACATAAAATGGATCGTGCGCCGGAGAGCGCACGCAGAGAGTAGCCACGCGGTTAAGGGAGCGTTAGCGACCGCAACCCGTGGAATTGCGGCAATCAACCCCTCCCCCCTCCGCACGGCAAGCCGTGCGGAGGGGGGAACATAACGCGACCATAGCCCTCGGGGTGCGCTCCGCTTACCCTCGAGGCTACTGTCCGGACGCGCTCTCCGGCGCGTCATCGCCGTACCTTCATCTCACGCACATACCCCAGATACACATGGCTGTCCTAGAGGGACATAAAATGAATCGTGCGCCGTAGAGCGCACGCAGAAAGTAGCCACGCGGTTAAGGGAGCGTCAGCGACCGCAACCCGTGGAATTGTGGCAATCAACCCCTCCCCCCCCGCACGGCTTGCCGTGCGGAGGGGGGAACATAACGCGACCATAACCCTCAGGCTGCGCTACGCTTGCCCGCGAGACTACTGTCCGGACGCGCTCTGTCGGCGCGTCTTTACTGTACCGTCTCCGACATACCTTTATAGACACATTACTGTGTGCCGGAGGGTGCGTCTTTATCTGCATATTTCAATTAAAATATATACATTTGCATATTGAATATATCAGTGCCGTGCGTACACATTATAATATATATGCGTTTTTGATTGCGCTTTGCACCATTCCAGTCCTTGCCGATTGCGGCAGGAGGGATGCGATGGCGATGAAGCGCCTTGATTTGCTTGCCGTTGACGGTACTGACAGCTTTCCGGCGGATTACCACCCGGGGGTGGAGGCATGGATGAGGTTTTGCGGCAGACAGGGCGCAGATGTTGATTCGTTCTGGAACGGCTACGCCCGTTCCAAGGCTGTGGAGGTTTTCTCGCCGGATGTTAAGGAGCGGATTGAAGCGGAGATTCCTGAAATCGAGGAGGAAATCGGTGCTGTCAAGGCGCGTATGGCGCAACTTTATCCTGAGGTGAGGTTTCCTGCTGAGGTTTATGCGTTGGTGTCCCCTTATTCGCAGAGCATAATGGTTGCGGACAGTGTGATGCTCATAGCCTTGAACCACTATCTGGGTGGAGAATATGAGGGATATGAAGGGATGCCGGCAGAACAGAGGGCGCTTAAAAACGCAGCGAATATTCCGGCGGATGTTGCGGAAGCACTTATCCGTGCAGCATATCCCTTTGGAGGTGATGAGTGGTCGCCTCTGTGCGCTAAGATGCTCTACGAGGGCGCGGTAGCCGTTGCTTTGAAGCGGGTCGCTCATGCGTCGGGGGCGTTGGCAGCAGGGGTTTCTGATGAAAATTTTGAAATATTGGAAGATAACGAAGAGAATATCTGGCGGTCATTGGTTGAGGGAGGTGAGCTGTTCAGCACTTCACCCCGCGTTGCCGATGAACTGCTGAAGCCCTATCCGTCACGCAAATATCCTGCGCGTGCCGGTCGATATATCGGTTGGCGGATGGCTGAGAGTGCGATAAAAAAGGGCGTTAGTCCCGCGGCGCTCCTTTCTGCCGATTTTTATCTCAGTGATAATGCTTTGGCGAAAACCGGGTACTCTCCACTAAAATGATTAATGAATGAAACTACGATTGAACTACGCGAAGATGCTGTTGCCTGCTCTCATAGCTTTGGGAGCGTGTGCTTCCGGCAAGTTTGATGCTCCGGCACTTGAAGAGAAGCTGACGGATTATGTGAGCGGCAAGGATTGCCGTATCGGCATAGCTGTCATTTATGAAGGTGACACAGTTTCGGTGAATGGCTCAGAGCGATTTCCAATGCTGAGTGTCTACAAGTTCCCGCAGGCGATTGCTGTCGGCAGGCTGCTTGAGGAACAGGAGATTTATCCTGATGACTCAGTGTATATCAACGAATCGGAGATATTGCGCGACACATACAGTCCTATGCGGGAGCGTTACGGGGTTGCCTCCATGAGATTGCCGGTAGGGGAACTCATGCAGTATTCGCTGGTGGTGAGCGACAATAATGCCTGTGACATACTTTTCAGGCTCATCGGTGGTCCTGCAGCGGCTGATTCGGTTGTCCGGTCACTTGGATTCCAGGATATTTCCCTTGTGAATACAGAAGCGGAGATGAATGAGAATCCAGAGTTATGCTACTCAAACTCAGCGACTCCGGTGGGCATTGCTTCACTTATGCACGCCTTTTATGATTCTATCAGCGGCGCTGGGGTGTGGATGCATAACATAAAGGTGAACCTTGAGATGTGCTCTACCGGAGCAAACCGTATTCCCGGTGCCGGTTTTGAGCCTGAAACCCTTATAGGACACAAGACCGGAACAGGACCGGTTGATGCAAACGGCAGGATAATCGCTATTAATGACGTGGGCTACATTGAGTTACCATGTGGCAAGAGCTATTCGCTCGCGGTGCTTATCTCCGGTTCGCCTTTCAGCCGTGAGGAAACCGAGGATATGATAAGGGAGATTTCGGAGATTGTAAGGGACGCTATCGCACGTTAAAACGCCGCTGTGGGCAATTTTATGCCCATGTATTTTGCAAATTTAACAATGCTCCGGAGTCCGCACGGGCAGTGGCTTTGCGGCGATGTGAAGGCTCCAGAGCGGCTTGGGAGCGAGCCGATTTTTTCCTGATAGAGGGAACTTTCCTAACTTTGCAGCGTTAAAATAATGATGAGGGGGCTGAAGAGTCAGCCCCATGTGCCGAAAATCGGCATAAATCCGGAAGTGTTCAGATTGAATGACACACATAAACAAATCTCCTTACGCTTACGGGTTTATATGTCTAACATTAATTATTAGGAATGAAGAAAACAATGGCTGCCATTGCGCTCTTCGCCGTTCTTCTAATCTCGGTGTCGGCTCATTCCGGCAGGGTCTACGAGGCCGCTGAAGGCTATAAGGCTCCTGCTTTCACCGTTTCAAACAGCGACAGCACATTATCGCTTGCCGACCTGAAAGGACGCTACGTGCTCCTGACTTTCTGGGCATCAAACGATGCCGCCTCACGAGTGAGTGCCGGAAACTATGACAATTACGCAGAAAGCGCGGATGAAGAACAACTTTGTTTCGTGTCGGTCAATATGGACCGCAGCGAGAATCTCTACCATGAGATTGTGCGCCGGGACAATCTGAATGCGAAGTCGCAATTTCGTGTGAAAGATGATGATGCCTCAAAAATCAAAGAGGAATATCATCTGGAGAATGGATTCAACACTTACTTAATTGACCCATCGGGTCGCGTCATTGCAACGAATCCCTCAGAACCAACCTTAACTCAAGTGTTAAGAAACTAATTGAAGCGAGCGGGCTTTCAGGAAAATATGTTCCTGATGTCCCGTTTCTTTTTTTGCTCTAAATTATAAAATGGTGGAAGGTGATGCAATCATATTTCTGCATCGGCAAGGTCTTCGCCGAGCATGGTGCGTAGAGTGAGCTGCGTGCGGAAGGAGTCGGCTATTACCGGAATGTCAAGAGTCAGTCCCCGGTTCATGCTGTCATCGGCAATCTTTGTCCAAAGCGCTTTTGCAGCGGTAGGATTCTTTTTCATCGCCGATTCGTAGCAATTCACCATTCTCTCCATAGCGCTGTAAGTCGCGGCTTCGTTGCTTCGGGTGGAATTTATTACCGAAAGGTTATAATAATCCATAGTCAGTTCCCCGAGGGTTTCAACCGAGCACTCTGAAAGATGCTCGTAAAGGTGGTTGCACAGCTCTGATGCGAGTTCAGGTTTGTTTTCCTTGAATGCCTGGGATATTTTTTCACAGACAGTGCGCTGCGAGTGGGTGCATGAACCGAATATTACAGCGCAAAGCGCTATGGCGAGTATGGTTTTAAGTTGTTTTATCATAGATAAACAGTGTTTTTGTTTTCTTTTACGCCTATATAAGGAAAAACCGGGCGGTTTTGTTTGACCGTCCGGTTCTTTTAACTTTTACGGATTTGGAATTACTGTGCGAGGAGAGCGTCAGCCATAGCGGCTGCGGCGCGTTTGCCGTCACCCATAGCGAGGATGACCGTTGCTCCGCCTCTGACGATATCGCCTCCGGCATATAATCCGTCGACAGAGGATTCCATGGTGGAGTCATTGACTTCGATTGTGCCCCTGCGGCTGACTTTCAGTCCGGGAACGCTTTCCGGAATCAACGGGTTGGGAGAAACGCCGACACTGACAATGACCATGTCTACAGGAATTTCCTCGATAGCACCCTCGACCGGCACCGGCGAGCGGCGTCCCGATTCATCAGGTTCTCCGAGCTCCATGCGTTGCACGAGCATGGCGCGCACATGACCGCGCTCGTCGCCGAGGTATTCCACCGGATTGTGGAGCGTCATGAATTCGACACCCTCCTGCTTGGCGTGCTTGATTTCTTCTACTCGCGCAGGCATCTCATCTTCGCTGCGGCGGTACACCACAATCGCCCTTTCGGCACCCATGCGGCGCGCCGTGCGCACCGAGTCCATAGCTGTATTGCCTCCGCCAATGATTGCGGCAATCTTTCCATGGGCAACCGGAGTGTCAAATCCTTTTTTGCCAGCGCCCATGAGGTTGACGCGGGTCAGGTACTCGTTGCTGCTCATAATGCCGATGAGGTTCTCACCGGGAATGCCCATGAAGCGGGGGAGTCCCGCACCGCTAGCAACAAAAAGTCCCTTGAATCCGTCGGCGCTCATCTCTTCCACAGGAATAGTCTTTCCTATGATGCAGTCTTTCACAAATTTCACTCCAAGTGCTTCAAGTGCCGCAATCTCCGCGTCCACGATTTCGTTGGGCAGGCGGAATTCCGGAATGCCATATTTAAGCACGCCTCCGATTTCGTGCAGCGCCTCAAAGACTGTCACGTCGAAGCCTCTGCGTGCCATGTCGCCGGCAAATGACAGTCCGGCGGGACCGGACCCTGCAACCGCAACCTTGATGCCGTTGCTGTGCGGACGCTCAACCTTGTTTTTTCCAAACATCCTGTCGGTATCTGCCGCAAACCTTTCGAGGTACCCGATAGCGACAGGCTCTTTCTTCATCTTATGGTAGATGCAGCGGCTCTCGCATTGCTTTTCCTGCGGGCAAACGCGACCGCACACCGCGGGAAGTGCGCTGCTGAGGCGCAGGGTTGCCGCCGCTTCGCTGAAATCGCCTCGCTGTATGTTTTTTATGAATCCGGGAATGTCGATATGTACAGGGCAGCCGTTGACACACTGGGGGTCAGGGCAGTCCATGCAGCGGGTGGCTTCCAGCACAGCCTGCTCCGCCGAAATGCCCTGGTTTACTTCCTCATTGCAGGTAACACGGTAAGCCGGGTCGAGCTCCGGCATCTTTACCCTCGGGATAGCGGCACGCTCTTTTGCGTTCATTGCTCCGCGCAGTTCCGCGCGCCATGATGCGTCGCGCTCACTTTTTTCTGCTGACATATTGGTAATTTTTATCGTGTTATTAATTGTAAGCCTTCAGGCGCATTATCATTTCATCGAAGTTGACTTTGTGGGCATCGAACTCGGGACCGTCGATGCACACGAATTTGGTTTTGCCGTCCACGCTGACGCGGCAGGCTCCGCACATGCCGGTGCCGTCAACCATGATTGTGTTGAGGGAGCACATTGTCGGTATGCCGTATTTTTCGGTGAGAAGCGACACAAATTTCATCATCACGGCAGGACCGATAGTGACAACGAGATCAACTTTCTCACGATTGATTACACTCTCCACACCTTCGGTTACAAGCCCTTTGTTGCCGTAAGAGCCGTCATCGGTCATGATAATCACCTCGTCGCTCCACGGCGCAACCTGTTCTTCAAGTATTATGAGCTCCTTCGTGCGTGCGGCAAGCACGGTAACCACCCTGTTTCCCGCCTGTTTCATCGCTTTGATAATCGGGAGCAGCGGTGCAACGCCGACTCCGCCTCCGCAGCACACCACAGTGCCGACCTTTTCAATATGTGTGGCTTTGCCGAGAGGACCGACCACATCGGCAAGGCATTCTCCCGGTTCAAGGGCGCAAATCTTGTGTGTTGAAACTCCTATCTGCTGCACCACAAGGGTGATGGTACCCTTTTCCGGGTCAGCATCGGCAATGGTAAGAGGTATGCGCTCTCCCCCTTCGCAAGCGCGCACAATAACAAAGTGACCCGGTTTGCGGGAGCGGGCGATAAGAGGCGCTTCCACAACCAGCTTGACTACATTCTCTGAAAAATGCTCTTTCTCTATAATTTTAAACATATCGGGACGGTACTTTATGCCATAAAAGCATATATTTGCCTTATTTTATGCAAATGTAGTAATAATATTGAAGCTTTTACTTAACTTTGCCATAGATTAAATAACTAATTCTTATCAATATCGATTGTAGCATGAAAAAGTTACTATGCGCTGCTGCAGTGATGTCACTCGCTGCGTCAGCATGGGCTGCTCCGGTTCACCCGGACAGCACCGGATTCAAGTTTACAGATGTGAAAGTTGTAAAGACAAGCCCCGTGCGCGACCAGAACAAATCGGGAACATGCTGGTGCTTCTCAAGCAACACTTTCTTTGAAAACGAGATACTCCGCAAGACCGGCAAGCCGGTAGACCTCAGCGAAATGTTCGTTGTATGGCATACCTATGACGACAAGGCAGACAAGTTTATCCGCACAAACGGCAAAATCAACTTCTCGCAGGGCGGTAGCGGTCTGGATGTTCCATACGTATGGGCAAAATACGGTGCTGTGCCTGAAAGCGTGTATGCAGGTCTCAACTATGGCGAGGACAACCACGTTCATGGTGAACTTGAAGCAGGCATGAGTGGCTACCTCAACGCAGTTAACCGCAAGCCTAACCGTCGCCTGTCAACCGCATGGCGCCAGGGTCTTCAGGGCATTCTCAACGCTTACTTCGGTGAACTTCCCGAAACTTTCGAGTATGAGGGCAAGACTTACACCCCGAAGTCATTCGCTGAGTCACTCCAGATTAATCCCGATGATTATGTTGCCGTTACATCCTTCACCCACCATCCTTTCTACGAACCTTTCGTGCTTGAGGTTTCTGACAACTGGCTCTCAGGTCAGTACCACAATGTACCTGTTGAAGAGATGAAGGCTATCGTTGACAACGCTATTGAAAACGGCTACTCTGTAGCATGGGCTGCCGACGTGAGCGAAGGCGGATTCAAATGGGCTAAAGGTTATGCTGTTATGCCTGCCGGCAAAAACGAGGCAGACATGGAAGGCACCGAGCTCAGCCGTTGGGTGAAACTCAGCGCAGCTGAAAAGGAGAGATCCAAATACGACATCAACGGTCCTGTTGAAGAAATCAAGGTTACTCAGGAGATGCGTCAGGATATGTTTGACCGTCAGGAGACAACCGATGACCACGGCATGGTAATCGTTGGTATCGCAACCGACCAGAACGGTAATAAATATTATAAGGTGCAGAACTCATGGACAACCAACCAGGTTTATGACGGTTTCTTCTATGTTTCCGAGCCTTACTTCCTTGCCAAGACAATGGATATTTATGTAAACAAAGAAGCTGTGCCCGCTGCAATTGCCAAGAAGATGGGCATCGCAAAGAAATAATAGAATAGATTTTTAAAGTTAATAATTTATTTGGTAACAGCCCGGCGCCGTGATGGCACCGGGCTGATTTTTATTAGCTTTCCGGTATATTCTTGCTGATTAGGTTTCTGTATTGAGATTATTTGCTCTTGAATTGCTTGATTGCCGTTTCCAAAGCATTCCCGGCAGTGGTTGAGATGTGTGGAATGACGCCGTGAATGTCATTTTCGTCGGAGTTCATAAACCAAAAACGTTTATAGGAAATCGTTGTAACAATGCCGGATACAGGCATAGTCCAATACATCATATCTCCGAATGTAACATTCATTCCTCCAGTTTCCTCGCCGATTATCATGCCGCAATCAGCTTCTTTGAATGCGTTGGCAAAAGATGATGCAGAGCTAAAAGTGTGATTACTGGTTAAAAGTATTGTTTCTCCATCAAAGTGTCCCTTATCATGAGGCAATGGCTGGATGTAAGCTGATTCAGGGACTTCATAAAAAAGCATTCCCGGTTCTCCTTCACCGAATCTTTCTATAGCAGCAGGAGATACTTTTGCAAGTATGCTTGCTGTTTGTGCAAACGGTCTTTTAGCAAGTCTTTTAAGGAGAACGTCACCAACCCGTGAGTCACCGCCGCCGTTATGTCGTACATCGATAATCAGCTTCTTTATGTTACATGAACTGAGTTCCTTAAACATGGAATCGCAGAATGCTGTCATTTTTGACGGATTAATGCATTTATTAAATTCCATAATGGCAATCCCTTTCCCAGTATCTATTTTATACTGATAAGGGGGAAGCTCAAACTTCGGCGCGGTTTTTGGTGAGCGGCTGAGCATTTCCTTATGGGTTGAAGCCGGTACTGATGCTTTTCTGATTTTATCGCGTCCGGGTTCGGTATATTCAATCAGGTACTCAGTTTTCCCTCCATATAACATTTCAAAAAGGGCAGCAAATTGTTTGTCAAGACGGCTAATCCGATAAAACTCTCGTTCCCCGCTCATGTAAGGCAACATGGCTGTTATCATGCTGTCGGCTGACAATGAGTTGATTGATATGATTTTTGAGTTTGCCGGTATGATAGAATCAATGCAGGTTTCTGTGACCAAGCTCCTATCCGCCATTACTCCTATATAAATAGGTAGTCTTTTCAGTGAGTCTGTAAATACGTCATTGTAAGGGAATCTGGTCATTGTGTGACCGTCACCAATCAACGTAACAACAGGTGCGACCCTTCTATAAAGCTCTATTGTGGTGAGTGAGTCAGGTAGATTTCCAAGTGTTTCTGTAAATGCACTCATTATCTTTTTATGACCGGCAACTGAAAAGATATCAGGGTGTATGTCCAGCAGAGCATAAAGTAAGGAATTGATATCGAATTTGGCTTGTTCTCTGGTTATGAAACCATTGTTTATTTTAAGCAATTCTTTTGGAGGATTAGTATATATGTTTATTGGAGTGCGTACAATTCTCGTATGTGCTGTGTCTCCGCTAGGTGTGACAATGGCGATATCGGTAGCATCCCATGGTTTGCCTGTCCTGACAGTCAAAGAATCATTGCCGGAGTATAGTGTTATCTCTCCTCCTGTAGTGAGCAGAGAGTCGCATTTGATTTCAGGATTGACATACCATTTGGTCTGTTTTGAACCATCTTGAAGGATCGAAATTTCCTTGCTGTTGGTTCGAAGAATGGGAATAGTCACGTCCTGCGCATCTATATGTTGTAATGAACAAATAAATGCAAGAAACACTGAGAATATGGATTTAATGCTCATAATATATGGTTTATAATAATACGGCACTAAATTACGCAAAAAAAAATCGTTGGGCTGGTATGACAAATAATATATAAATCGGGGGGGGTAATATAGTGAAAGTTAGAGAGTTATATTTAGTTAAAAATGTGTTAATATTATTTTAGGCAGAATTCTATATATCCCGAAATCAGGTGCTCCAATTATTTACAGAAGTATACTATACATTCGTCAAGTAGAAGAGTATATATCTTGATTAGTTTGAAAGAAAAATCCATTAGCAGTGTAAAATTATAGTGTCCTATTATTTGACAGTGCATCGACTGTAACAAATTGGCATTCTGCCTGACGATACTGTGAAAAGGTATATGCAACGAAGTCAACTATCGCAGTGCCTATGCCGTTGTTCTGATATGAGGAGGAAATGCCCAAATGTTCAATATTAATTGCCGGATATGAAGACTGTCTATTGAAAAAATCCACTACATCAGATTCTGTTTCATATTTAAGGTCATCAAAGAAATCTGTTCGTTCTGTTTCTCCAACAATCATTAATGCATCATTCATTAGTGTAAAGACTCCAATTATCTCCCCGCTCTCAACTAAGACACAGTATGCCGATAGATAATGTCTGTTGACGCATTCTTTAATTTCATATCGAAAAAAGTCATCAAGGATATCTATACCACAAGAAAACGCAGACAATTTGTCATAGTCTGCGTCTTCTAAAAATCCTTATTTGAAAATTAATGTCCAAGCAATGGGTTTTTGCCTCCACAATTCTCCAAGATAGTCTTTGCAGTGACGGCAGTGCGTGAATTGATTCTCTCAATTTCTTCCCATTCTTTTTTTGAGAAGCATCGGGTAAGATGTTTAATCAGATTTTTCCTGAAATGCTGTACATCTTCTTTTGCCATTGGGGGAGTGGGAATAGAACGAATCATAATATCATTTTGAGGATTGATACTCTTGTAAAGGTATGAAATGTGGTTGTATTTTAAACAATTTGAAGTAAAATAAGTTTATTCAGGTGGTTAGTCGGGTACGCGCTCGAGTTTTTTGAGGTAGTAGTTGCGGAGGTCGGTCCATTTGTAGTAGGGAGCTGACGCTGATTCAACCGGGAGCGGCATTTCGCGCTCGTTCAGCAGCACTTTCACAAGAACATCTTCCGGCGATGTGTTTCCTTCGGGCCGGTAAAATATTACCTGCACGTTTGATGCCATCGGGAAAATCTCGTAGTTTTTCCACTTTTCAGCAACCTCTTCAAGGTCGTTTATCTCGTCGCCATAGTGGTCCAGCTCCATCAGTACCGCAAGCGGGAGCACGCATACTTCATGGCCGAAACGCAGGTTCGCTCCGGGACGGGTGGATGCAATCGCTGTGTCTGCCGAATTAATTATATTGCGTAAAAGGCGGCGCTGCGAGTAAGGACCGAGGTTGTCTGTCAGCTTGCTGTTGCCCATGCTCACAAACCATCCGGCATTGTCGTTCAGCCACGAGTTTCTCAAATCTTCCTCAGTGAATAGGTCATAGAAGTGCGGCATACCGTAATGGCTCTGCGCGTTTTCGCTTAATTTCGTGAGGTACCAGAAGAGACCGCCAACGTTGATGGAATCCTTAGCAAACTGGGGGTCATTCACAATCTTGTTTATATAATCGTAGCTCGGTTTATGATTTTTGTGGAACTGGTTCAGCTGCTTGTTCGCAAGTTTTGCCGCATTTCGAGCCACAGTATCTGTATCAGTGAAATTCATGTAGTACATATCGGCGTGGGATGCATCCGATGTGATGTTGAGTTTCGGATTTACAGCAAGCAGCTCCTGGAGCTCGTTGTCCATTGAGAGTATGCAACGGATAACGACAGTTGAGCGCGCGTCCACATGGCTTCCGTCGGCAAACACTTCCGGGAAGTTTGCAATCATGCGTTTTGCGATGCCCCTATGCTGCGCGGCACCGAGCGGTGTGAGTTCACCGTCGCGTCCGCGGCTCTGCTTCTCAATGTCCCTGAGCTGTGCCAGCACTTCCGCTCCACGCGCTGTGAGTTTGCCGTTGCGCTCCGCAACTTCGAGGATGTTTACCGGAGTTTTATACATTCCGGCGCCGATGTGCCATCGTGAGCCGTGGCGACCGTAATGCTCGATATGAAAAGGATTGTAGCCCTCCGGAGCCGGAGTCTGTGCCGGTGCCGGAGAGTCAGTGTAAGGATATGCGTAGTAATTGCTTGCCCACTGGAGCACCTGTTCATTAGGTTCAACCGCGGAGGCGGTGATAGCAGCCGCAAGCAAGGTAATAGAAAGTATTCGTCTCATATTCAGCTGTTTGAATGGTTATTCCCACTCGATCGTTGCCGGTGGTTTTGAGGAGATGTCGTAGGTAACGCGGTTCACTCCACGCACTTTGTTGATAATCTTGTTTGACACCTCGGCAAGGAATTCGTAGGGGAGGTGCGCCCAGTCGGCAGTCATGGCATCGGTGCTGGTTACCGCGCGGAGCGCTACGGCGCGCTCGTATGTACGCTCATCGCCCATCACTCCCACGCTCTGCACGGGAAGGAGGATGACCCCAGCCTGCCAAACTTTGTCATACAATCCCCATTCCCTGAGACCATTGATGAAGATATCGTCAGCATTCTGCAGGATGCTCACTTTCTCGGGAGTTATGTCGCCGAGTATTCTCACAGCGAGTCCGGGACCCGGGAATGGATGGCGGGTGATGAGGTGCTCGGGCATTCCGAGTTCCCTGCCTACAGCCCTCACTTCGTCCTTGAAAAGCAGGCGCAGCGGTTCGCAAAGCTTGAGATTCATTTTCTCAGGGAGACCGCCTACATTGTGGTGGCTCTTGATAGTTGTGCCTGTAATAGACAGCGACTCGATGCAGTCAGGATAAATGGTGCCTTGTCCAAGCCATTTCACGTCAGAGAGCTTGTGAGCCTCACGGTCGAAGACATCGATAAATCCCTTGCCAATGATTTTCCTCTTCTTTTCAGGGTCGGTGACTCCTTCAAGAGCCTTGAAAAATTCTTCGGAAGCGTCTACACCGATAACGTTCAGTCCAAGACCCTCGTAATCGCGGAGAACATTCGCAAATTCATTCTTGCGGAGCATTCCGTGGTCAACGAATATGCAGGTGAGGTTCTGCCCGATAGCTTTGTTAAGCAGCACAGCCGCAACAGATGAATCAACACCGCCGCTAAGCCCGAGCACAACCTTGTCGTTGCCAAGCTGCTCCTTGAGCTCGCGCACTGTAGATTCAATGAATGATGCCGCGCTCCAGTCCTGCTTTGCGCCGCAGATGTCCTTGATGAAGTTTTCAAGGATTCTTGTGCCGCATTCGCTGTGGTACACTTCCGGGTGGAACTGCACGCCCCACACCTTTTCGCCCTCAACCCTGTACGCAGCCACCGGTACGTGGTCGGTAGATGCGATAATCTTGAAGTTTTCGGGCAGTGAGGTGATTGTGTCGCCATGGCTCATCCACACCTGCGCACCCTGCTCGATTCCTGCAAGCAGCGGGTCGGAGCTGTTGATGTATTCGAGTCGAGCCCTTCCATATTCCCTGCTGTCGGCGCTCTCAACAGTGCCTCCGTTTGTGTACGCGAGGAACTGCGCTCCGTAGCATATTCCCAAAATGGGGTATTTGCCCCTGATTTCAGTGAGGTCAGCCTTGAATGCCTTCTCGTCATACACAGAGAAAGGTGATCCGGAGAGAATCACTCCGATAACCGACGGGTCGTTATGGGGAAATTTGTTGTAAGGTACTATTTCGCAGTACATGTTCAGCTCTCGCAGCCTGCGTCCGATAAGTTGGGTAGTCTGTGAGCCGAAGTCAAGAATGATGATTTTTTCTTGCATGGGCGGTTGATGTGATTGGTTCTGATGCCTTTTGACAGGCGGTTATTTCTCTTGCAAAGGTAGCGTTTTATATTCTGAAACGCAACATCAACGTTTTGTTTTACCTATACGGTGGTGATAAATACAGGTGTGGCGAGGTTTATGTGGTGCGGGCGAGCAATTCTCTCCATTCAGCCTCGGCGATGTCGTGCTTCGGCGGC
>CAMWQE010000019.1 GCA_947176335.1 uncultured Porphyromonadaceae bacterium
GTAAGCAAATTCACGCTAAATGCAAAGCATTACGCGCCTTAATCGCAAATTATTTTTGAAACTTCCCGAAAAATATCAATGAGTGACGCACCAGGCACTGTTTCAAGTTAAAAAATAAAAATTGAATGTTTCCCGGCAACGCAGTGCACTCGGTTAGTGAAGATTTTACTAACTTTGCACCGTCTACAGCATCTCCTGATTACTGATGACTATTACAAAAACAATAAGCGAGGATAAAGTGGCTGCCGCCAAAAAACTGATAGAGGCAAGCCACCGCATTGTCATTACCTGCCATAAGACTCCTGACGGTGATGCTCTTGGCTCAAGCCTCGGGCTTGCCGCAGTGCTTGCCGCGGACCATAAGATTGTCAATGTAATCACTCCGGACACACCACCGAAAAGCCTCAGGTTCCTTCCCGGGAGCGACCATATAACCATTGCGTCCCGCTATCATGACCGGGCGTTATATCTCCTGAAAAGCGCTGACCTTGTTTTCTGCATGGACTACAACGCGCCGCAGAGAATAGACCGGCTTGAGCCGTTGCTTATGGAGAGCACCGCACCCAGAATCATGATTGACCACCATCTTGACCCGGAGCATTTCACCGAAGTTGAAATCTCCTATCCGGAGGAATCATCGACTTGCGCTCTTCTCTACAGGTTGCTTTACCAGATGGGGTGGTCAGGGAAAATCCATGCCGATGCCGCAACCTGCATTTACACAGGAATGCTTACCGACACAGGAAACTTTTCGTATAATTCAAATAATCCGGATCTGTACCTTATCATCGCCCGTCTCCTTACCACAGGAATAAACAAAGATGAAATATATAATACGGTATGGAACACCAACAGCGCCAACAGGCTGCGGATTTGCGGCTACGCAATCTACCGCAAGATGTTCCTACTGCCGGAGCACTCACTAGCGTTGCTGACCCTTGACCGCAACGAGCTCACCGAGTTCGACTATGTGAAAGGCGATACCGAAGGGCTTGTAAACAAGCCGCTGAGTATCCCCGGGATAGTGTGGAGCGTATTTTTCCGCGAGGATGACAGGAATTTCATAAAGGTGTCAATGCGCAGCACCGGTGATTTCCCCGTGAACACAATATGCGAGAAACTTTACGGAGGCGGAGGGCACTGCAATGCCGCAGGTGGAGAATTTCACGGCAATATGCCGGAGGCTGTAGCCACACTTATTGACGCACTTCCGCAATTTACCCCGCTCCTTCCTGAAACAAACGAATAATATCACTTAACCAGAATATGAAAATCAGAATCGTAAATACACTCATCGCGGCGGTTGCACTTATCGCCTGCTCTGCAATGCAGTCCTGCAGCGACAGGAAAAGCTACGCCCAGATGCTTGAGGACGAGAACAAAGCTGTCAATTTGTTTCTCGCCGACCAGAAAGTAATAGGCTACATTGCCGACAACAAGGACTTCATTACCGGCAAGGATGCTCCCTTCTACCAGCTCGACCCGGAGGGTAACCTGTACATGCAGGTTATAGAAAAAGGTGACGGTCCGATGGTTTCCGACAATCAGGTCGTTTACTTCCGTTTCACAAGGTACAACATCAATTACTATACCTCGGAGGGCGGCATGACTTCCGAAGGCAATAGCGAGACCATTGAGTACGGTGACCAGTCGTTCCGTTACGGCAATACTTCTCTCGAGTCATCGACCCAGTGGGGCACAGGTATACAGGTACCGCTGTCCGTGCTCCCGCTCAACAGCCATGTAAAGCTCGTGGTTAAATCGCAGCTCGGCTGGTATAGCGAGATTTCGTATGTCACACCGTTTTTATATGACATCCGTTACTTCCCGGGCAAAATCTAAATACAATGCAATCTAATCCATAAAAATATGTCACTCATCAAATCTATTTCGGGCATCCGCGGCACTATCGGCGGAGCTCCCGGTGAAGGACTTTCACCTCTTGACATCGTAAAATTCACTGCGGCATACGCTACATTCATCCGCAAGACCACAACCAAGACGAGCAATGTCATCGTTGTGGGACGCGATGCACGCCTCAGCGGCGAAATGGTAAGCGGCATCGTGGTGTCAACCCTCTGCGGAATGGGCTTCGACGTTGTAAACATCGGGCTTGCTTCCACACCCACCACTGAAATCGCGGTAACAGCTGAAAATGCTTGCGGTGGCATCATCATCACAGCAAGCCATAACCCGGTGCAATGGAACGCGCTAAAGCTCCTCAATGAGAACGGGGAATTCCTCAACGACGCACAGGGCAAGGAGGTGCTTGCCATAGCTGCAGACGACTCATACACTTTTGCGCCTGTGACCGAACTCGGGCACGAACAGATCAACACAACATACAACCGCCGCCATATAGATTCTGTGCTTGCTCTTGACCTCGTTGATACAAAGGCAATAGCCGATGCAAACTTCACGGTTGCTGTCGATGCCGTTAACTCTGTTGGCGGAGTAGTAATTCCTCAGCTCCTCAAAGCTCTCGGTGTTAAAAACATCATCGAACTCAACTGCGAAGCTACCGGCAAATTCGCCCACACTCCCGAACCTATCCCTGAAAACCTCACACAGATTTCTGACCTCATGAAGGAAGGTCGTGCTGATGTAGGTTTCGTGGTAGACCCGGATGTTGATCGCCTCGCAATCGTGATGGAGAACGGTGAAATGTTTGTCGAGGAGTATACCCTTGTGGCTATCGCAGACTATGTCCTTTCGCAGACCCCTGGCTCAACCGTCAGCAATCTCAGCTCTTCACGCGCTTTGCGCGACGTTACCGAGCGCCACGGCTGCTCTTACAGCGCAAGTGCTGTAGGCGAAGTGAATGTCACTACCAAGATGAAGGAAACCGGAGCTGTTATCGGTGGAGAGGGCAACGGCGGAGTCATCTATCCCGCAAGCCATTATGGACGTGACGCACTCGTAGGTGTGGCACTCTTCCTCACCCTCCTTGCAAAGAGCGGCAAGAAGGTCAGCGAACTCAAGAAAACCTATCCCGCTTACGCGATTGCGAAAAATAAGATAGAACTCACACCCGACATCGATGTTGACGCTATTCTTGCTGAAGTGAAGAAACGCTACTCAAACGAGACTATCACCGACATTGACGGAGTGAAAATCGATTTCGCAGACTCATGGGTTCACCTCCGCAAGAGCAACACCGAGCCCATCATCCGCATCTACTCCGAAGCCGCAACTATGGAAGCCGCTGACGAGCTTGCAAACCAGATTAAGGAAGTTATAGCATCAATGACAGTGTGAAGCACTTTATAAACGCACTATTGGCATCACTGCTGCTCCTGTCGGCTATCCCGGCACGGGCAGCAGTGCTTGCTGATAGGGACACCTCGACAATGGTGTTCGTCAATATCCCCGTGGCACATATCCGCCACTCTCCGGCTCACTCCTCCGAAATGGTTACGCAGGCACTGCTAGGCACACCGGTGTGTGTCACCGACACCGTAGGGGAATGGTTCGGAGTCACTTTGCCGGATTCCTATACCGGCTTCATAAATTCCTCATCGGTCACCAATGTATCGGCAGAAGATTTCGCCGCATGGAAAAAATCACCGAGAGTCATAGTCAATTGTCCTGCTACGGTGGATGTAGTTGCTGACACTATCAAGGGAGGAAGAGTAACCTACCTTATGAACGGCACCATATTGCCTGCTGCGGTAACCCCGGGGAGCAACTATTTATATGTGTCTCTGCCGGACAGCACCGCCGGATATATTCCCACTGACATGGCGATGCGACTTTCGGAAGCATTCACTCCGTTTGCCGACACCGATCTTGTTATCGCCACCGCTTCCCTTGCCAATGGTGCCCCATATCTTTGGGGAGGCACGACCCTTCTTGCTCCGGACTGCTCGGGGCTTGTCAGAAGGGCATATTTCGCAGCCGGCATCCTGTTGCCACGTGACGCATCGCAGCAGGCGCTGGTAGGCATTGATATCCCGGTGAGTCGTCCTGACCTTTGGAAAAGGGGAGACCTGCTCTTCTTTACCAACGAAGCTGGTACAAAAATCACCCATGTGGCGATATATGATCGCAGGGGACGCTTCATCCACTCCTCAGGAAAAGTTTTCATCGCATCCATAGACCCTGCTGACCCTCTGTACATTCCCCGGAAAGTGGTTCAGGTTGTCCGGGTGGCAGGATGCGAGGATACTCCCGGAATAATACGCCTCACTTCACACCCTTGGTACTTCTGAGCGCCCGATGAAAAATATACTTGTAGTTCTCATGTTCATGCTCTGCGGATTTTCCACTGCAAACGCGCAGACAGCTGTGAAACCGGAGGCAAAGCACTATTACCTTGACGATATAGCCCAGTTTGTCCCCACCATTGCAAATTTCGGGCTGAGTGTGTGCGGGGTGAAACCTCGCCATGACTGGAGAGAGCGTATTGCGCTCACTGCTACTTCCATGATAATATGCGAAGGGATCACTTTCACCCTTAAACATACTATTCATTCCACTCGTCCCGACGGCACGGACCGCCACTCCTTTCCTTCCGGGCATGCGGCACGCGCATTCCGCGGCGCCGAAATGCTCCGCTCCGAATATGGCTGGGCTTGGGGAGCCGGAGGATATGCGGTTGCTATAGGAGTAGGAGCGTTGCGTATACATCATCATCGCCATCGCTTCGGTGACGTTGCCGCAGGAGCTGCAATCGGAATACTCAGCGCAAGGGCGGCATACCTGCTGCTGCCCGTTGAGAGGAGAATCTTCGGCTGGGATAGAAAACGGGTTACCGCAATAGCCACCCCCGTCTATACCCCCGAAACCCGCACCTTCTCCCTTGCAGCTGCCGTCACTTTCTGACTTCTTATATGAATGTGTCTCATGCATCGTAGAAAATCAGCTTTTACTCAACTAAAAAGCTGATATTTATGCGGGGGATATTTGCGCACACATGAAAATATCACTACCTTTGCACCGCAATAAGTAAAAACAATATAAAGTCTAACTTATTAAGTAAACAAAATTCTTATTATTAACCATTTAAATGACTGAAGAAGTAAAAAACAGCCCGGTTGAAGATTTCGACTGGGACGCCTATGAAAAAGGCGACACCAAACGCGACAAAACTCGCGAAGAACTCACCAAGACCTATGACGAGTCACTCAACACCGTCAAGGACAAAGAGGTGATCGAAGGCACAATCATCGCTCTTAACAAGCGCGAGGCGGTAGTTAATATCGGCTATAAGAGTGATGGTATCATTCCCATGAATGAATTCCGTTACAATCCCGATCTCAAGGTTGGCGATACTGTAGAGGTGTTCATCGAAAATCAGGAGGATAAGAAGGGACAGCTCATCCTCTCTCACCGCAAGGCTCGCGCAGCTCGCTCTTGGGAGCGCATCAATGAAGCTCTTGAGAAAGACGAAATTATCAAGGGCTACATCAAATGCCGCACAAAAGGCGGCATGATTGTCGATGTGTTCGGTATCGAGGCATTCCTCCCCGGCTCACAGATCGACGTCCGTCCTATCCGCGACTACGATATCTTCGTAGGCAAGACCATGGAATTCAAGGTCGTTAAAATCAACCAGGAATTCAAGAACGTGGTTGTATCTCACAAAGCGCTTATCGAGGCTGAGCTCGAGCAGCAGAAGCGTGAAATCATCGCTAAGCTCGAAAAAGGCCAGGTTCTCGAGGGTACTGTCAAGAACATCACCAGCTACGGTGTATTCATCGACCTCGGCGGTGTTGATGGTCTTATCCACATCACAGACCTCTCTTGGGGCCGCGTAAACCACCCCGAAGAAGTGGTTCAGCTCGACCAGAAACTCAATGTCGTTATTCTCGACTTCGACGACGAGAAGAAGCGCATCGCTCTCGGTCTCAAGCAGCTCCTTCCCCATCCTTGGGATGCTCTCGATGCAGAGCTTAAGGTTGGCGACAAAGTGAAAGGCAAGGTTGTCGTTATGACCGACTACGGCGCATTCGTTGAAATCGCTCCCGGTGTTGAAGGTCTCATCCATGTAAGCGAAATGTCATGGAGCCAGCATCTCCGCAGCGCTCAGGATTTCATGAAAGTCGGTGATGAAGTTGAGGCAGTTGTTCTCAATCTTGACCGCGATGACCGTAAGATGAGCCTCGGCATCAAGCAGCTCAAGAACGATCCCTGGGAAAATATCGAAACCAAATATCCTCTCGGCAGCAAGCACACTGCAAAAGTGCGCAACTTCACAAACTTCGGTGTATTTGTTGAAATCGAGGAAGGTGTTGACGGTCTTATCCACATCAGCGACCTCAGCTGGACCAAGAAAGTTAAGCACCCCAGCGAATTCACACAGATTGGTGCTGAGATCGACGTTCAGGTTCTTGAAATCGACAAAGAGCAGCGTCGCCTTTCACTCGGCCACAAGCAGCTTGAGGAAAATCCCTGGGACGTATTTGAAACAGTGTTCACTGTAGGTTCTGTTCACGAAGGCACAATCACCGAAATGGTTGAAAAAGGTGCTGTTGTAGCTCTTCCTTACGGTGTTGAAGGTTTCGCAACTCCCAAGCACCTCGTTAAAGAGGATGGCACTCAGGCACAGGTTGACGAAAAGCTCAACTTCAAGGTTATCGAATTCAACAAGGACAGCAAGCGCATTATCCTCAGCCATAGCCGTATCTTTGAAGATGAAGCTAAGGCAGAGCGCACAGAAGCACGCAAAGCTAAACGCGCTGCTAAGCGTGCTGAAGAGACACCGGCTATCTCTACCCCCATTGAGAAAACCACTCTCGGTGACCTCGACGCACTTGCACAGCTCAAAGAAAAACTCTCTGCTGAATAATTTCCACTCAGAGTTTCAATAACACCTGCGGGCGGCTCAATCGGGCCGCCCGCTGTTGTATTATCATACTCTTATAATAAAGAAAAAGAGGCGGGGAAAATCCTCGCCTCTTAAATATTTGTAGGAACTATTTTTTAGTGCACAACATCGAATCCGGCTTCTCTCAGGCCCTTCTTGATTTCTGAGATATGCTTGTTGTTGCGTGTCTCCATCTCAACGCGGAGAGTACAGCCGTTAATCTGGGTATTCGATGAATTGCGCTCATGCTGTACGCTGAGGATGTTTGCACCAAGGTCACCGAGAACGCTGCACACTTTAGAGAGCTGACCGGGTTTGTCGCTCAGGTTGATGCTCACTGTACAATCGCGTCCGCTCTTCACGAGTCCGCGGGTGATTACGCGGTTGAGGCTGGTAACGTCAATATTGCCGCCGCTCACGAGGCACACAACCTTCTTGCCCTTGATGGGGAGTTTGTCAAACATCGCTGCTGCGACAGAAACTGCGCCCGCACCCTCGGCAACAAGCTTCTGCTGCTCGATGAGTTTGAGGATTGCTGCTGCGATTTCATCATCGCTGACAGTCACTACGTCGTCAACATATTTTTTGCAAAGCTCGTAGGTAAGGTCGCCCGGCTCTTTAACAGCGATACCGTCTGCAATAGTGCTGACGCTGTCAAGATGAACTCTCTCGTTGTCCTTTATGCTCTTTACCATTGAAGGAGCGCCCTCAGCCTGTACGCCATACACTTTCACGTCCGGTTTCAGGGTCTTGATTGCGAATGCGACTCCGGCGATAAGTCCGCCGCCGCCAACCGGTACGATTACAGCCTCTACATCGGGCATCTCTTCAAGGATTTCAAGACCGATGGTGCCCTGTCCGGCAATTACGAGCGGGTCATTGAACGGATGAACGAAAGTGTAACCGTGTTCCTTCTGGAGCTCTACAGCCTTTGCGTATGCGTCATCGTACACACCCGGAACCATGCACACCTCAGCGCCGAGCGCCTTTGTTGCCTCTACTTTGGAGATAGGAGCACCCGCAGGAAGGCAAATGAGTGATTTGATGCCGTTTGCTGTTGCACTGAGTGCAACACCCTGGGCATGGTTGCCGGCTGAGCAGGCGATTACGCCTTTCTCCTTCTCTTCGGGCGAAAGCTGAGAGATTTTGTAGTAAGCACCGCGGAGCTTGAATGCTCCGGTATGCTGGAGATTTTCCGGTTTCAGGTACACCTGGGCTTCGGGATTGATTTTTGTAACACCTATAAGGCGCGGATGGCGCGCCACATCTTTGAGCACTTTAGCGGCGTTGAACACTTCCGCTATTTCCAGTTCTGCCATGGAATTTATTGATTAATTGGTAGTTGAGTTTTTACATTCGTCGCGCAAACCCGCGGCAAACGCAAAGTTAATAATATAAGGTGAATTTTTACTTATTTTTTTATTACTTTTGCCATTGGACATTTGACTGAAGGTGGAGTTAAACATTTTACCCTATATTGAGCGTTTATAATACCGGAGGTTTTCACTCCGCTTTCATGCCCGGTGCAAATAATAAATTAAAATACTATCATAATGTCAACAGTAACCAAAGACGCGGCACTTGAATATCACCGCCAGGGAAAACCCGGCAAGATAGAAGTAATCCCTACCGTACCCTACTCAACCCAGCATGACCTTGCGCTTGCATATTCTCCCGGGGTGGCATATCCTTGCAAGGAGATTGAAGCTAATCCCAAAGATGTCTATGAATATACCAACAAGGGTAACCTTGTTGCCGTGATTTCAAACGGCACTGCGGTACTCGGACTCGGAGATATAGGCGCGCTCGCCGGTAAACCGGTAATGGAGGGCAAGGCGCTGCTCTTTAAAATATTCGCAGGCATTGACTGCTTCGATATCGAGGTGAATGAAAAGGACCCTGAAAAATTCATTGCCATTGTAAAGGCTATCGCGCCTACATTCGGCGGCATAAACCTGGAGGATATCAAAGCTCCGGAATGTTTTGAGATAGAGACACGCCTGAAAGCCGAATGCGATATACCTGTGATGCATGACGACCAACATGGCACAGCAATCATTTCCGCAGCGGGTCTTCTCAATGCACTTGAAATACAGGGCAAGAAAATAGATGAGATAAAACTCGTTGTAAACGGTGCGGGAGCGGCTGCGGTTTCATGCACAAAGCTATATATAGCCCTCGGTGTCAAAAAGGAGAATATTGTAATGTGTGACAGCAAAGGTGTGATTACCACAACCCGCACAGACATAAATTCACAGAAAGCCGAGTTTGCTACCTCACGTCCAATTACCACCCTTGCAGAAGCAATGGAGGGGGCGGATGTGTTCCTCGGACTGTCCGTAAAGGATGTTGTCACTACCGAAATGGTGCAGTCAATGGCGGAGAAGCCGATTGTATTCGCCCTCGCAAATCCTGACCCTGAGATTTCTTATGACAAGGCGATGGCATCACGTCCTGACCTTATCTTTGCGACTGGAAGAAGCGATTATCCCAACCAGATTAACAATGTGCTCGGCTTCCCTTATATTTTCAGAGGCGCGCTTGATTCAGGTGCCACCACTATCAATGAGGAGATGAAGCTTGCCGCAGTGAGGGCTATCGCCCAGCTTGCAAAAGAGCCTGTTCCTCCGGTTGTAAATGCCGCGTATAATATGAATCGTCTTGAATTCGGGCGTGACTATATACTTCCCAAGCCCCTTGATCCTCGTTTGCTCACATGGGTTGCTCCTGCGGTTGCAAGAGGAGCGATGGAAAGCGGGGTTGCAGAGCGACCCATCACTGACTGGGACGCATACGAGGAGAGATTGCGTAAACTGATGGGTTATGATAAGAAATTCCTGCGTCGTATCTACGACAAGGCTAAGGAGCATCCGAAGAAAGTTGTGTTTGGAGAAGCAAATACCGACAATATGCTCCGTGCCGCTGTCATGGGAGCTAAGGAGGGCGTTTATGTTCCTGTGCTGCTTGGCAATGAAGAGATGATTCAGAAGCGTGCCGACCGTCTCGGTCTTAGCCTTGATGGTATCGAAATCATCAACCTGCGCCATGACCGTGAGGCTTCGCGCCGTCAGCGTTATGCCGAGCGTCTTGCCCGCAAGCGTCAGCGTCAGGGTGTGACATTGCCTGAGGCACAGGAGAAAATGTTTGACCGCAACTACTTCGGCATGATGATGGTCGAGGAGGGGGATGCTGATGCATTCCTCGGAGGAACATATTCCGGAGCACATGGCATCGGCAATATTGCCGAAGAGGTTGTCGGAATTCGTCCGAGCTACAATCACTTCGCAACCCTGCACGTCATCACGACCAAACGCGGTACATTCTTCATCTCCGATACTCAGGTTAACAAGAATCCCGATACCGATACACTCACCGACATTGCCCGTCTCACAAGAAATGCGGTTGAGTACTTTGCAGAAACTCCGGTCATGGCTATGGTGTCCTACGGCAACTTCGGGTCTGCAGGGGACAAGGAGTGCAAAAAAGTAGAGGATGCTGTCAAGCATATGCAGGAGCTCTACCCGGATCTTGCGATCGATGGCGAGATGACTATCAACTATGCGCTCAATGCCGAGCTGCGTGACCGTGTATTCCCCTTCACCAAGCTGAAAGGCAAAGATGTCAACGCCCTTATCTTCCCGAACCTTGCAAGTGCCAGCACCGCATACCGCGTGATGCTTGAAATGGGTCTTGGAGATGCTGTCGGTCCTATCCAGATGGGTCTTAACAAACCGGTGCACTTTGCAAGCGTATTCTCCCCTGTACGCGACATTGTGAATATCGCTGCGATAGCAAGCCTTGACGCGGCTGTGCTTGAACGTACCGGCGGTACAGAGGATAAATAATTTCCCGGCGGATTTTCCCCGGCAGAATAGTGGGCATAAAAAAAATATTCAAACATATAATTTCGGCTGTGGCACTCGCGTTTGCGGGCGCCACAACCGTATTTTCATGCTCAGGTGAAAAAGATGCTCCAGATGTGATTTTTGCAAACAACCGAATAAAGGTCAGCAGTGATTCTGTGGCAATATCCGGGCATCTTTCTGTAAAGGCTCTTGATGCTAAAACTATTGTTGTCGGAAAAGATACATGGTGTGTGCTGCATCCCAAGGACTATCCGGTCTTGACCTCCGGCTTCCCTCTCCTTGACGCTGCTTTCAGCAGAGGAATGCAAGTGTGCGGAAATATGCTTGCCGATACCATTTCTCCGAATGAAATGGATTTGGCGCAGATTCTTGCCATTCTCAATCCTGGGAGGTGCGAGGAGATTTTGCGCACGCAGGTAGTAGACTCACTTATCATTGGACGCTCACCGGTATACACCGGCAGAGGGCTTTGGGTAATTGCGGCGGTGGAAACCGCATTCGCTTCCGGAAATACAGCATTGATGGAGTTTGCAGCAGAAGTAGGAAAGCGGACTCTTGATATGGAGTGGGTCGTAGGTTATAACAGTGAAACGGGCTTAGTCCAGGGTGCGCCATCAACACGCCTCGGCGCAAACTCTTATTTGCCGCGTTGGATGAACGAGGTGGAGCGCTTCGGGCGGATGACCCTTATGGGAAATGTTGTAAGTGCCGGAGCCTATAAGGCTCTTTCATCTGTTTATGCGCAACTTGGTAAAACAGACTCAACCGAGTGGCTCGGAAAAGCGAATCAACTTTCCCACGCTATAAATATTAATCTGTGGCAGCCGGACGCAGGACAATATAACCGTTTCCTGTATGGAGGCGTTTATACCGTTCCGGTAAGAATGGCGGACAATGTTGCACAGCCTCTTGCTGTGCTTGCCAACATCCCTATTCCGGAAATGGCTGATAAAGTTTTGTCTTCTACACCTTGGAATGCCTATGGCATGCCTATGTTTTACCCCTCTCCTGCCGGCTCGCCTCTTATGGGCATAGAGCAAACGAATCCGAGAGTACAGACACTTTGGGCACTTGCTGCGGCGCATCGCGGCAACGAAACAGTGCTTTCTGCCGCATTGGCGAATCTGCTGGCTCGTTCATTTGGCGAAGTGAGCGATTCAGTCGCATCTGTTGGTGCTGTTGCGTGTGTGCTGCGTGGGTTTGCCGGGATGAAACTCACCGGAGATGCATTGGAATTTGCACCTGTTGTTCCTTCATACCTGAAGGAAGGTTTTGAAATACGGAATTTCAAATATCGTAATGCCGATTACAACATTGCAGTGAAAGGTTGTGGTAATAGAGTGGAACGGTTTGCTGTTGACGGAAAAGTCCAGTCATCACATCGCATTGATGGGAATTTGACCGGAAAACATATTGTAACCATAAACATGGCGGGGAATAAATTGAAAACTCCTTCTCTTCCGGCTGCTGCACAGGTATGGGCTCCGCCTGTCCCTGAAATCGAATGGCTTACTCCCCGCATCGGCAGAACTCCTATCCCTCCTGCAAATGTCAAGTATGCGCTGTATGCCGACGGCTATTTCCACTCAATGCTTGATTCTCTTGAATTTCATCTACCGGTGTCAGGCAGCGGGTTGGTTGAAGCCTATGTCATTCCTATCTCAAATGTCAGCAATGTGGAGGGGTTCGGCTCCGCACCGCACTATTATTATCCGGCAGGAAGTGTCCGTACTCTTCAGGCGGAGGATTTTGCTCCAGGAGGCACTACACATATACGTGACTGGCGTCCGTCATTCAGATATGTGGAGAGCACTCCCGATGAAAATCCATGTATAGAATTTGTTTTCGAGCTTCCGGCATCTGGGCGTTATGCGGCGCGCTTGTGCTATGCCAACGGCAATGGTGCTGTTGAAGCGGGAGAAGCGTGTGCGTTAAGAATTTTGAAGGTAAATGATTCTATTGCGGGTACATTCGTATTGCCCGCTCGTGGCGCCGGCTGGTGGCTTTCGTCCGCATTTTCAAATGCTCTGACAGTATCGCTGCATGAAGGGGAGAACCGTATTACGGTTGAGTATGATCCTTCACTTTATCCCGGCACATCCTCATCAGATGTACTGATTGATTTCCTACGTCTTACTAAAATGCAATGAAAAGGATTGGAATTTTGAGTGACACGCATTCCTGCTGGGATGAACGGTTTGCCAAGCATTTTGCTGACTGTAATGAAATATGGCATGCCGGTGATATCGGTGATATAACGGTGCTTGAGCGGCTTCGTGGCGTTGCGCCAGTTGTCCGTGCGGTTTGTGGCAATGTCGACCATGGTCAGGTGCGACGTGAGTGTCCCGAAGTACTTGAATTTGAAGTTGAGGGAGTGAGAGTGTGGATGACACATATAGCCGGTTATCCCGGGAAATACTCACCCGGAGTGAAAAAGATATTGAAAGAGGATAAGATTAAACTTATGGTTGACGGGCATTCGCACATACTGAAAGTTATTCCCGACCATGAGCTTGGACTGCTCCATGTCAATCCCGGTGCCGCAGGGCATCAGGGATGGCAACGGGAACGTACCCTGGTGAAACTTACCCTTGACTCAGGAAATATACGCGATTTAGACGTTATTACTCTTGGAAAATTTATAGAAAGATGAAAAAGATATATTTAGTAGCAGCTATCGCTGCAATCATTTTTACCGGTTGCAAGACAACCGAAGCAAATTACAAGGCTGCATACGAAATTGCCAAAGAGAAGCAGGAGCGAGCCGAAGATGACGGCACAGGAGCTAAATTGCAGCAGTTTGCGGCGCCGAAGGAAACCACAGTTGATGGAGTGAAGCTTATGATGCATACGGAGTATGTTGGCTTCATAACCGGTGGTGGAGTTACCCGTGATGACTTGTACCGCTATAATGTCGTTGTCGGTCGTTTCCGCCAGGTGTTCAATGCCAAGCAAATGCGTGAACGTCTTATTGCGGCAGGCTACGAAAAAGCATGTGTTGTTAGCACCCGTGACGCCGGTTTTTATGTCATAGCACTCAGCTGCAAGACCCCTCAGGAAGCTGAGCAGGGGATAGAGAGGGTAAAAGCGGATACCTCTCTGAGCCTCAAATCTCCGTTGCCCTTCATCCTTCGCCCCGCGCACCTCGCCCGCTGATGCCTCCTTCTTTTTAAGTATACGCAAGACGTGCTTCCACTTTTCGGGAGGGGAATTTAATTTGGTTAGGACGGAATTTTTTTGTTAATTTGCAAGATAGCAAGTAATAACCGCTCTAATCACATCATGTCTGTGCGTACTTTGATTCTAACCATGATTTTTGCCGTGCTTATGCCCGCATTGCGAGCACGGGCGAATGTGGTCACTCCCAATACAATGGATTCTCTGAGAATGGAGCTTAAAAAGTCCTATTACCCTCAGGATAGCCTTGTTGTGCTGTATAATATGTATGATGCCGGCACTAATCTTGAGAAGAAGGCTATGGCAAAGATGTTTTATAAGGTTGCGAAGCGTGCGGGGGATGTCAAGGCGCGCCTTGACATATTGCGTAATCTTGGAAATCTTTACCTCGGCAACGATTCTGTGCAGAAACTTATTCTTGCGGAGGCTGAAAGAATTCCACCGAACCCGGAACAGAAAGAAACGGTAATGTTCATCCGCTTGCTTATCGTTACTACTAATTCTCTCCTGAATTCCAACGACAAGAAGCAGAAATTTTTGGTTGACGCGCTTAACAAGTATAGGGAACTTGATGAGAATGCTTCCGATCTCAAGAAGATTGAGATGTTGTACACTTTGTGCGTTTACCTCGGTGCGACTGTGCAGGGTGATCTTCTTGACAAATACCTGGGAGAAACGGAAGCGCTTATAGATAAGTTGCCTTACGGGCTGTATGCGTTCCATAATATGTACTATGCACACTCGGCAATAGTGTACACGCGAAACATGGAGTTTGAAAAAGCTCTGGACGCAGATCGAAATCTCCTTGAAATAATAGACAAGCTTGAAGGTGAATATAAGCAAAAAGGGCGTCTATTCAAGAACTTCAACCGAAACAGGTATATATGCTACCGTAGGATGCTATACAATTTCCCGGCACTTACGCCCAAAGAGGTTGATGAGGCGTGGGCTCAGATTCAGAAACTTGCCGAAGAGGATGCTGAGGTAAGGTCTGATATGGCGCAGAATCATCTTGCGGAGATTTTTTACCACATGGCAAAAAAAGATTATGCCAAGGCTAAGCCATTGCTTGCAGCAGCGGTTAATAAGGATTTGCGTGGCAGCAATTATCTTAAGACCCATCTGTATAAGATGCTTTCTGAAGCAGCGGAAGCGACCGGTGACCTTGAACTCCAGCGACTCACTTTGATAGCTTATGCCGACCATTTGAACAAGTCTATCAAGTCTAAGAGTGCGGACCGTTACCGTGAGTTGCAGATTATCTATGACATGCATGACCTCAGATCACAGAATGCACAGCTTGAGGAGGAGAGCGAAGCGCGTCATATTAAGAATCAGAGGATAATAATTATAGTGTGTGGCATAGCAAGTGTACTTTTGCTTGTGGCTTGCTTGTTTCTCTACCGCCTTTACCGCCGTGCAAACAGGCTGTCAAAGGGTCTTACGGATATGAACAAGATACTCAAGAGCGAGAGCGCGGCATTGAAATTGAGCGAGAAAAAGCTGATTGAGGCGCGGGATGCTGCAAACAGTGCCGACAAACTTAAGAGTGACTTCATTGACAATATGACCCACGAAGTCCGGGAGCCACTTGAGGCAATTTCTGGATATACACAATTGATAATAGACAACATGGGTGCCGAGGATAGAAAGCGTCTTGATAAATACGCACGCCTTGTTGAACTCAACTGCGATTTGATTAGCACTCTTGTGTATGATGTATTGTCACTGTCAACCATAAACAAGGGCACGATGAGCGTTGTCAAGAGCCAGGTTTCACTTAATGAAATATGTGACATAGCTATTGATAGTGTGAATGCGCGTAGAAATGATAAGGTTAAGCTTATTTTTGCAAAAGAAGGCACTAAGGATACTATGATTTTCACTGATGCTCACCGTGTTCAGCAAGTTTTGTCAAATCTCTTGCAGAATGCGTTCAAATTTACACCGGAAGGCTCAGTTGTGCTTGACTATAATATGGATGAAAAAGCCGGTACAATGTCATTCTCTGTCACAGATACCGGCTGTGGAGTGATGCCCGGAAAGGAAGAGGTGATCTTCGAGCGTTTCGAGAAACTTGATCCTAATACCCAGGGGGTAGGACTCGGACTTGCAATCGCCCGCCATGTCGCGCGTCTGTTGGGAGGTGATGTGGTGCTCGATGCATCATACCGTCGTGGAGCAAGATTTGTTTTTACAATTCCAATCAAATAAATTTCGGCAATGAAGTCAATTAGAATACTCTTTTTCGTACTTTTCGCATTTGCAGAATTTGGTGTTTATGCCCGGCATACTACTAAAATTAATCTCCCTAATGAGCTTAACGGCAGTTATGTCCGCCTGATGAATGATGATACAGGAGAACTCATTGACACACTCCTTGTTACCAATGGGTCTGTGGTATTTCCGAGCGACAGGTATTCGGCTTGCGTTGTCAATATTGATAATAAATATGGTCGGTTCATTCTATCTGATGCAGATATAATTTATTCAATAATAGTTGAAGAGGTAGAAGGCGGAATCCGACGGAGATGGGAATCTTTTGGTGGCTATAATGACAGTATAAGAGCATTAGGTGAAAGAATCAATGCTATAGGTGCGCGCTATCTTAATTCCACCCGTAAAGAGGGACGTAAAAAGCATTTGGATGATTTTAATGCCGCGCTTTATGATGCAATATCGGAGCACGGCAACGACCTGTTAGGCTACAGGCTCTTTGTGATGAGCGGTGAGCAGCTCCCTTTCAGCTCTTTGGTGGAGCTTGTGGAAAAATATCCGGCACTCTCGCAGTACAGGAAGGTCAATTCAATTATGGCGGGTCGTCGAAATGTTGCAGTTACGCAACCGGGCAACAAATTCAAGGATTTTACAGTGACTTATGAGGGAAAACAGCATAAGTTGAGTGATGTTGTAGGTCATGGTGACTATGTGCTTCTTGACTTTTGGGCAAGCTGGTGCGGCCCGTGTAGGGCTGAGATGCCGTTAATAAAGGAGGCATACGAGAAATACAAAGATAAAAACTTGAAAATCCTTGGAGTTGCAGTGTCCGATGACCCGGCAAACTCACTTGAAGCGGCAACTCAGATGAAGTTACCTTGGGAAATTTGGGTCAATGGAGGTAAAGAAGCATCCGAGGCATATAATGTCACTTATATTCCTTTGTTGATTTTATTTGCTCCGGATGGCACTATTCTTGAACGGGGAATACAAAAAGATGACCTTCTCACCATCCTCGAAAAGTACCTTCCTTCTGCCGACTAATACGTTGGCTATAAGCCTATAACCCAATATGCCAGATCGCAATTCGGTAGTTTGGCGGGATTCTGTTCGGTTGTTTGGCTGCAGGTGGAGCGGAATTTGCCCTTATTTGACGTGAAGCGTCTTTTTTTGTACCTTTGTAGCTATACACAAGTAACAAAGACGTCTGAATGAATAAACGCAATATATTATCGCCTTCTTCCGCAGCATTTATCGATGCAGTGCGCTCAAATGTGCTCGTCCTTGACGGAGCCATGGGTACTATGATACAGAGGCTCGGGCTTGAAGAAACCGATTTTACTCCTGCCGGCATGATAAATCCGCCTGCTCCTCTCAAGGGCTGCAACGATTTGCTGAATATCACTGCACCGGATAAGATCAAAGAGATACATCGCAGCTATCTTGATGCCGGAGCACGCATTATAGAGACGAATACTTTTAATGCAAACGCTTTGTCACTTGCGGAATATGGTGTTGCCGACCGTGTAGCAGAGATAAACGCGGCTGGGGTGCGCATAGCCAGACAGGCTATAGCTGATGCCGGGGTAGAGGCATGGGTCGCCGGTAGCATTGGTCCGGGCAGCCATTCCCTTTCGCTTGCCAGCGAGATAGAGTCGGAGAATCCGGTCACATGGGATGATGTAGAGAATGCGGTGTATCGGCAAGCTATAGCATTGATTGAAGCCGGAGTAGATGTTTTGCTACTTGAAACGGTATTTGACGGGCTGAATGCCAAAGCGTCAATCCACGCCCTGCGCCGTGCAATGGACACTCTTCACCGTGAAGTGCCGGTTATGATTTCTGCGACTTTGTCTCAGGGAGGCAGGATTTTAAGCGGTCAGTCGCTTGAAGCGTTCATCGCCACTATCGCACATGCAAATCCGGTATCGGTCGGGCTCAACTGTGGGTTTGGTGCTGATGAACTGGTAAAATATGTTGATGTACTTGCTGCAACTCCTTATGCTGTAAGCCTTCATCCCAATGCCGGACTTCCGGATGCGCTTGGCAACTATAAGGAAACTCCGGCGCAGATGGCTGAAAAGTTGCGTCCTTTGCTTGAAGCCGGCAAGCTTAATATTGTCGGAGGTTGCTGCGGTACCACTCCGGAACATATCGCAGCAATTGCGTCAGTTGCTGCACAGGCAAAAATAAGAGAAATACCCCAGAAACAAGGGATGATGACTCTTGCCGGGCTGGAAGCGTTTACACCCGGGAAGTTTGTGAAAGTAGGGGAGAGGTGCAATGTCGCCGGTAGCCGTAAATTCCTGAGGTTGATAAATGAGGGTTCTCTCGGTGAGGCCGCCGGTATTGCTGCGGCGCAAGTCAAGGCAGGTGCGGACATTGTTGACATAAACATGGATGACCCGATGCTTGATGCGGCAACACAGATGTGTACCTTCATTTCGGTCATTGGAGCTGAACCTGAGATTGCCAAAGCGCCGTTGATGATAGATACAAGCAACTGGGATGTTGCAATCAAAGTGCTTAAGCGCGTGCAGGGTAAACCTATTGTAAACTCCATCAGCCTAAAAGAGGGGGAAGAGGCGATGCTGGCGAAAGCCGATGAACTCAGGCGTATGGGAGCGGCTGTTGTGATTATGGCATTTGACGAGAACGGGCAGGCGGATACTTACGAGCGCCGCATAAAAGTGTGTGAACGTGCCTACCGCCTGTTGACAGAAGCCGGTTTCCCTCCGGAAGACATTATATTCGATCCGAATATCCTTGCAGTGGCAACCGGAATAGAGGAGCACGCTGATTATGCGTTGGATTTCATCCGCGCTGCCGGTTGGATTCGCCGCAATCTTCCCGG
>CAMWQE010000020.1 GCA_947176335.1 uncultured Porphyromonadaceae bacterium
GTGATTTTGGGATTGTTATTCTTGTTGTCGACATTTTCAACCACCGCACGCACTGTTTCGCCTTTACGGAAGAAATCACCGGGTATGCTCTCGCTTTTGGGGAGAAGAAGCTCGATTTTGTCATCGTCAAGCAGGAGAGTCTCACGGCTCCATGTCTGGTACACCTCGCCGGTAACAATCTCACCCTGAAGCTCTGAGAATTTGTTGTAGATAGCTTCTTTCTGGAGGTCGAGGATTTTGCTCTGGAGGGTCTGGCGCAGGTTTAGGATTGCACGGCGACCGAAGTCAGCAAAGATAATCTCGCGGGTGTGCTCGTCACCTATTTCCGCATCGGGATCCTGGTCGGCACGGGCGTCAGTGAGGCTTATCTGGAGGTTGGGGTCGGTTACCTCCCCGTCAGGCACAACTTCAAGGTTCTGGAAAATCTGCACGTCGCCCTTGTCCGGGTTCATGATAACGTCAAGATTTTCATCTGTGCCGAACATCTTTGCAAGCACGTTGCGGAAAGACTCCTCAAGCACACTTATCATAGTTGTCTTGTCGATATTCTTCAGTTCCTTGAACTCGGCAAAACGTTCCACCATATTCGGTGTTTCTTCTTTCTTAGCCATTTGAGTATGGGTATGGTGTTGAATTATTTAAAATCGATGTAATATTTGACTTCCTTGGTGTCGGCAACCGCCAAGGTCTCATCCTCCTGCTTCAGCACAGGACGTTTAGCCCCTGGCTCCTTGACCTTGCGCTCAACAGTGATGGTGAACGCAGAGCAATCAGGCTCCACCGCCTTGAGCACCCCCCGCAGCTTGCGTCCGTCACGGGTAAGTACTTCAACCTGGTTACCTATATTCTTCAGGTACTGCCCTATCACCTTAAAAGGAGCTGTCAGCCCAGCTGAGCCTACTTCAAGCGAATAGTCCTCCACATCGCGGTCAAAAGCCGCCTCTATCTTGCGGGTTATATCAACGCATGCATCAAGGTCAACCCCGGTAGGACTGTCAAGCTCCACTGTAATGGAATTGTCCGGAGTGATTTTGACATCCACGATAAACGCGTCTGTGTTGGCAATAGCCTGCTGAACGGTATCGTATAATTTCTGTTTGTCTATCATATCATATATAAAAGGAGGAAGCTGTTCGCCTCCTCCGTGACTTTTTGCATTGCAAAGATACAAAATCTTTTCACTACAAATGTCCGGCAAGAGGCTGCGCCAACACAGCACCCGCAAATTTTAACAGAATATTTAATTTATTTTATATTTTTTAATATATCCTCAGCCACTTTGCGTACCTCAGGATTTTTGAGGAGGGATTTAAGCAATTCTGCCGCCTCCTTGAGGTCATCACCGCTTTTGGTATTCTCCATAATGCTTTTCAACTCGATTACCGCAAGCCCAACGGCACCTGCGGTGGTAAAAAGAGGGAAAGGAGGAATATTCCAGCCGGAAAAGGTCCTGAGGAATACAGCAGCGGCGATAATCATGCAGTCTATTGCCGTCATTGCAAATAAAGTAAGGTAATACCGCCCAGCCTTATCCACGGTAGCGCGATAGCCTTTTGAAGTACGTTTTTCACCGTTCCGCTTCGCCTTGGCGATTCCGCTCCGCAAATCGGCGAGGATAGCAGCGAGGACTCCGGCATAGTCCGCCGCAAGGAGTGCCGCAAGAAAAGCGGCTGAAGCCGTCAAATCATTCATGTGTGTCATCGTGTCAATATTTGATTAAGATTTTATTGTTGTTCGATTGCAAAATTACAACTTATTTCACAATTCACAATGATTTTTGCTAATTTTTGCTTCAGAATTTTATAACTCGCTGATTTTGCTGTAAATTTGTGATATGTTTTCAGGAATAGTTGAGGAGGCGGCAACAGTTGTTGCAGCTACCCGGGACGGGGGCAACCTCCACCTCAGAATCAAATGCTCGTTTGCCGACGAGCTCACCATAGACCAGAGCGTTGCGCACAACGGTGTGTGCCTCACAGTTGTAGGACTACATGACGATAATACCTATACTGTCACGGCAATAACAGAAACCCTTGAGCGCTCAAACCTCGGCAGCCTCAAACCGGGCGACCTTGTGAATCTTGAGCGCAGCATGAAGCTCGACGGGCGCCTTGACGGGCACATAGTGCAGGGGCACGTTGACACCACAGCCGTGTGCGAGAGCGTCGAGGAGGTCGACGGAAGCAAATACTTCAAATTCACCTACACAGAAAACCCGGAGTTGAAGCGCAAAGGCTATGTTACCGTGGAAAAAGGGAGCGTGACAGTTAATGGAGTCAGCCTAACTGTATGCGACAGCGAGCCCGGCAGTTTCCGCGTGGCAATAATTCCTTATACATTCGAGCACACCAACTTCTGCCGTATACAGCCCGGCACAGTGGTAAACCTTGAGTTTGACATCCTCGGCAAATACATCGCAAGAATAATCGGACAATAACCACTGATGCTACGCGCCCTGACATTCTCCCTCGCATTAGCCTGCGGCATCTGCACCGCTGGCGCACAAAGCGCGGAGCCGGAGCTACGGCTTCCGGCTATACCTGACACCCTCAAGTCCGCCCCGGAGAGAGCCGCTTATCTCATAGCGCATTTCTGGGACAATATGGATTTTGCCGACACCACAATGAGTGCCAATGCGCAATTCATGGAGCAGAATTTCGCCAACTATGCAAGCCTATTCCCGCATACCGACATCGCCGCAATTTTACCCGATGCGGCAAAGTCCCTCATGCACCGTGCGGAAGTGAACCGCAACGCATACAACCTTCTTGCGGAAACGGCAGACACATACCTCTATGAACCGGAATCGCCTGTCGCAAACGAAGGAGCATATATGTACTTCCTTCAGGCGATAAACGAAAGCCCCTTCATTGATCCGGCACTGCGGACACGCTACGAAATCCAGCTTCAGGATGTGCTGAAAAACCGACCCGGCACAAAGGCTACAGATTTTGAAATACTGCTCCGCGACGGCACAACCGCAACGCTACTTGAGAAATGCAAGAGCGCAAAAGCTACCATACTCATCTTTTACGACCCCGAGTGCGAGAACTGCTCACGCCTCGTAGAAGAGATGCGCCGTGACCCGGATCTCAACAGAGCCGTTTCACAAAGACACCTTAATATAATAGCGGTGTACCCGGATGGCGATGAAGAAGAATTCGGGAAAGCGGAAGGAAAAATTCCCGGCGGATGGATAGACGGCATGAGCCCCGACGGGAAAATAAGCGAGGAGGAGCTCTACAGCATGCCGACATTCCCCACCCTGTACCTCATTGATGCCAACGGGAAAGTACTCATAAAGAATGGGCGCCCTGCGGAGGTTGTGGATGCCGCGTTGTCAATTTGACACAAAAATATCACCCCGCCACATAATAAAGCCGGAACCACCGCGTTTTAAAAACGATGAAACGCGAAAGCCGACAATCCCACGACCGACAGCCTCGCCCGAAAGAGAGCACGCTGATAATCCTGCGACAGTTCGCCCGCTGCTGCAAGAGCGACAAGCGCCTTGCAATGCCGCTGCGCATCCTCAACCTGAACTGACCGCAGGCGCTTCGGTTGCCATAGTATCATGGTTCCGATTAAAAAAATTGTCGCTGAATTATGATATCTCGTTAAAAATCCGTACTTTTGCCCCCGCTTTAGAGGAAATCACCCTCTATGCATTATAAAAACCCAAAATATTAACAAAAAAACATGAAGTACGAAACCGTTTTCATTTTAACTCCCGTTTTATCTGACGCCCAGATGAAGGAAGCGGTAGAAAAGTTTGCGACTGTACTCACCGACAACGGTGCTACAATTGTAAACCAGGAGCTTTGGGGCCTGCGCAAGCTCGCCTATCCTATCGACAAAAAGTCGACCGGATTCTACGCTCTCATTGAATTTGACGGCGAACCCACAATCGTCAAGAAACTTGAAACCGCATTCCGCCGCGACGAGCGCGTTATCCGTTTCCTCACATTCCGTCTTGACAAGTACGCTGCACAGTATGCAGAGAAGCGCCGCAGCATCCGCGCAGGAAAAACTGCCGCACCCGTGACTAAAGAAGAAGTAGAAACCGAAACTAAGGAGAACTAACCCATGGCACAAGCTCAGTCTGAAATCCGCTACCTCACTCCCCTGTCGGTAGACGTTAAGAAGAAGAAATACTGCCGTTTCAAACGTAGCGGCATCAAGTATATCGACTACAAGGATCCCGAATTCCTCAAGAAGTTCCTCAACGAGCAGGGCAAAATCCTTCCCCGCCGTATCACCGGAACTTCGCTGAAATTCCAGCGTCGTGTTGCTCAGGCAGTTAAGCGCGCTCGCCACTTGGCTCTGCTCCCCTACGTTACTGACCTGATGAAATAATTTAGTCACCACCAACTAAAAAGCAAGGAATTATGAAAATCATTCTTAAGGAAGATATACCCTCCCTCGGCTATAAGGACGACGTGGTGGAAGTGAAAAACGGTTACGGTCGTAACTATCTTATCCCTCAGGGAAAAGCTGTTATCGCTACACCCAGCGCACTCAAGGTTCTTGCCGAAAACCAGCGCCAGCGCGCACACAAGCTCGCTAAAATCAAAGCGGACGCTGAAGCGCTCGCTGCACAGCTCGAAGGAATCAGCCTCACAATCGGCGCAAAGACCAGCTCTACCGGCACTATCTTTGGATCTGTAAACAACATCCAGATTGCAGAAGCGCTTGAGAAGCTCGGACACAATGTTGACCGCAAGCTCATCATCATCAAAGATCCCGTCAAGGAAGTTGGCAAGTACAACGCTGTTATCAAGCTCCACAAGGACGTTAGCGTTGACATTCCCTTTGAAGTTATTGCAGAATAAGCGATATTCACAAGGTTTACACCACCACGGAGCGCCGGCGATTGCCGGTGCTCCGCTTTTATATAACGCGGCATCTCTTGCACGCAAGCGTGTTTTGTGTGCAATTATTCGCATAATCCGGGAAGATTCACTAATTTGCGCCGCGATTCGACAATAGGTATGCACGCGTTTGAAGAATTCCTTAAAACACCATGGGTTTACTGGACACTGCTCGTAGCCTATACCGGCACGATACTGAGCATTGTAGGCATCATCCTGTCCGAAAACCGCAACCCTGTGAAATCCCTCGCATGGATAACAGTCCTGATGCTGTTTCCGGCAGGGGGAATAATACTTTACATATTCTTCGGGCGGAGCATCAAGAACACCCACATGATTTCGCGGCGCAACCGCCGCAGGCTCCGTGAACTCACCCGCCCCGCTGATTCCGAGCCGGATTTGAAAGGGCTAAGCGAGGAAAACCGGCAGCAGATTATGCTTGCGCGCTCGCTCACCGGAGCAGCGTACCACAACAATAATGAGGTTACAATCTACCATAGCGGAGCGGAAAAATTCGATGCGCTGCTTAAAGACATCGCCTCTGCGAAAAAATACATTAATCTCCAGTATTATATCATTCAGGACGACAAGATCGGCACGCAGGTATGTGACGCGCTGATTGAAAGGGCTCGTGCAGGAGTGAAAGTAAGGGTGATATACGACCATATAGGCAGCATCCATGTAAGCAACAAGTTTTTCAAACGGATGAAGGATGCAGGCATAGAGGTTTATCCGTTCTTCCGCGTAGCGTTTCCACCTTTTGCAACAAGAATCAACTGGCGCAACCACCGCAAGCTTGTGGTTATCGACGGAGAAATCGGCTACATCGGCGGCATGAACATTGCCGACAGATATATCGACGGAGGCAATTTCGAGGTGTGGCGTGATACCCATCTGCGCATTATCGGACCCGCCGTAGGCGCACTCCAGTTCTCCTTTGCCGTCGACTGGAGGTTCATGGGCAGGGAACTCATTGAGGAACCCGTCACCCCGGAACCCTCGGCACAGAAAGGCACCGCCGGTATGCATCTCCTGTCCTGCGGCCCTACAAGCGAGTGGAGCAACATCGCTTACCTGCTGCTTAAGGCAATCGGAAACGCGAAAAAGAGGATATATATCCAGACACCCTATTTCCTACCCACCGAGAGCCTCCTCAAAGCATTACAGGTTGCGGCGCTCAGCAGGGTCGATGTCAGGGTGATGATTCCGCGCAAAAGCGACTCGAAAATACTCACATTCGCATCACGCAGCTACATCTTTGAATGCCTCAGGGCAGGAGTGAAGATATATATGTTTGACGCAGGGATGCTCCACAGCAAAACCGTGGTTATTGATGACGATTTCAGTTCCATAGGCAGCGCCAACATCGACTTCCGCAGCTTCGAGCACAATTTTGAAGCGAATATGTTCATCTATTCGCGCCAGGTCAACGCGCAGATGCAAAAACTCTTCCTTGAGGACATGCGCCGGTCAACAAGGGTCAGAATAGCGCAATGGCGACAACGACCGTGGATTCACAAGGCATTCGAAAGCATATTGAGGCTTCTCAGCCCTGTTCTCTGACCTTTCCGCACACAACTGCGGCAAAAAAATGCTGTAAAACATCCGGCATATATGCGCGCATTCAAAATTAAATCACTATTTTTGCCAAAATTTGAGTAAGTATGTCCGACGCACTAAAGCAGAGACTCGACAGAATCGAAGGCAAAGCGGCACTTCTTGCAAGGAAGCAAGCTGAGATGAGAGAGTCACGGAAAGCTGATCAAACCCACATCGCCACGCTTGAAGAGCTCGTTGACAGGCAGAAAAAAGAGATACAGCAGCTCACCGCCAAGGTGCAGTACCTCCAGCTGTCCCATACCGTTGCTCCCACTCCCGAGGATGTGGATAGAAGCAGAGACATACTCGCCGAATTAGTGCGGGAAATCGACAGATGCATCGCCGACATAGGAAATTGATGCAATGACAGATAAAATTGACATTAACCTACGCATAGCGGACGTTGCCCTGAGCCTCACCATAAAACCGGAGGAGGAACAATTGCTTAGAGAAGCAGCCAAGGGCATTAACGACGCATGGAGCTCCTGGAGAAGCAGGTTCAGCACAAAATCACCGGCTGAAGTGCTTGCCATGGTCACTCTCCTCTTCACCAAAAGCTACCTCGCCCTCAGGGAACAGGCGCTGCGCACAGAGGAGGTGCTCGACCATTTGGAGCGCACCATAGATATGCTTCTTCTCGAAAAAGACATTAACGGGAAGAATGAAAGCTGACGGCACCGGTCGGTTATAACGACTTTTTGAAACAGACCGTCAATCCTGCACAATTTGCACGTCGACAGCGCCATGCTGTTGCGGGTAGGTTGCGCATTTTTTTTAACCATAAATACATACCATAATATGGAAATTGTTTACATAATGATCACGGCATTGATTGCCCTTGCCATAGGAGCGGCAGCCGCTATTGCCATACAAAGGAATTTTGCACGTTCAAGAGCCAAAATCATTGTTGAGGAGGCTGCCAAAGAGGCGGAAGTAATCAAGAAAAACAAACTCCTCGAAGCCAGGGAGGAAGAGATAAGGATAACCGCCGAGGCAGAAAAGCAGGCGGCACAGAAAATGGCTAAGATTCAGAGCACCGAGAGCCGACTCAAGCAGCGCGAGATGCAGCTCAACCAGCAGCAGGGAGACAACCAGCGCGAAAAGAACAGCATTGAGCAGGCTAAAGCGCGCCTTGAAGAGCAGTTTGCCGGAATCGAGGTTAAGAAAACAGAGCTTGAAGCACTCAAACGCCAGGCACAGGAGGAGCTTGAGCATGTCAGCGGGCTTTCATCGGAAGAAGCCAAGGAAAAACTCATCGAATCGCTGAAAGATGAAGCGAAGACAGCTGCCGCAAGCTATATCAACGACATCATGGACGAAGCCAAGATGACTGCAAACAAGGAGGCGAAGAGAATCGTCGTGCAGAGCATCCAGAGGGTGGCTACAGAAACCGCTATCGAGAACTCTGTCACTGTTTTCCAGATTGACTCGGACGAAATAAAAGGACGAATCATCGGTCGTGAGGGCAGAAACATCCGCGCCCTTGAAGCGGCGACCGGCATCGAGATAATCGTTGATGACACCCCGGAAGCTATCGTTCTTTCAGGCTTCGACCCGGTGCGCAGGGAAATCGCGCGTCTGGCGCTCCACCAGCTTGTTGCCGACGGGCGAATCCACCCGGCGCGCATTGAAGAGGTTGTGGCTAAAGTGCGCAAGCAGATTGAGGAGGAAATCATTGAAACCGGCAAACGCACTGCTATCGACCTAGGTATCCACGGGCTCCATCCCGACCTCATCCGCCTTGTGGGCAAAATGAAATACCGTTCAAGCTACGGGCAGAACCTGCTGCAGCACTCACGCGAAACCGCAAACCTGTGCGCTGTGATGGCAAGCGAACTCGGACTCAACCCCAAGAAAGCGCGCCGTGCCGGACTCCTTCACGACATAGGCAAGGTGCCCGACGAAGAGCCGGAACTTCCACACGCGCTCCTTGGCATGAAACTCGCTGAGAAATATAAGGAGAAACCCGAGATATGCAACGCCATCGGCGCCCACCACGATGAGATTGAGCAGACAAGCCTCCTTGCACCCATCGTGCAGGTGTGCGACGCTATCTCTGGAGCACGTCCAGGAGCACGCCGTGAAATTGTGGAAGCATACATCAAACGTCTCAACGACCTTGAGCAGCTGGCACTTTCATATCCCGGAGTCATTAAGACATACGCTATTCAGGCTGGACGCGAACTCCGTGTTATCGTGGGGGCGGACAAGATTGACGATGTTGAAACAGAAAAGCTCTCCGCTGAGATCGCCAAGAGAATACAGGATGAGATGACATATCCCGGACAGGTTAAAATCACTGTTATCAGGGAAACCCGCTCAGTCAGCTTCGCTAAATAATCAACGGCAATCGCTATGAACAAAGATTCACAAAGCGACGGCTGTAATGAAAAAAACACCCGTCCGGGGTGCTGCAGAAACTCAGGCGGAGTGCCGAGAGGAAAGCTCCACTGCTACGACTGGCTTGCCGATGTGCCCGGAGGAAAGGCGCAGAGCGACCTCGTGGAGGTGCAGTTCAAGAACACCCGCAAAGGTTTCTATAAAAACACCCTTGGTCTTGACCTTGCTATCGGCGATCTTGTTGCCGTGGAGGCATCCCCGGGGCATGACATTGGTGAAGTCACTCTGACAGGGCAGCTCGTCGCGCTGCAAATGAAAAAAGTCGGAGTAAAACCCGGCACCGAGCTTAAAAGGGTTTTCAGGAAGGCAAAACCGGGTGACCTGGAAAAATACCGGGAGGCGCAGGCACGCGAGAACGACACCATGATTCGCGCGAGGAAAATTGCCGAAGAGCTCAATCTCAACATGAAGATTGGCGATGTCGAGTATCAGGGCGACGGCAACAAAGCTATCTTCTATTACATCGCTGACGAGCGTGTCGACTTCCGCCAGCTCATCAAGGTGCTTGCCGAAACTTTCAAGGTGCGTATCGAAATGAAGCAGATCGGAGCAAGGCAGGAAGCAGGCAGAATCGGAGGCATTGGTCCCTGCGGCCGCCCCTTATGCTGCGCGAGCTGGATGACAAATTTTGTGTCAGTCGGCACCGCCGCCGCACGCTTTCAGGATATCTCGCTGAACCCGCAGAAACTCGCCGGGCAGTGCGCCAAGCTCAAATGCTGCATCAACTTCGAGGTGGACACCTATGTGGAGAGCGTGAAGCGTATGCCATCGAAAGAGATACGGCTTGAAACCGCCGATGCCACTTACTACCACTTCAAGTACGATATCTTCAAGCGCGAAATCACCTACTCTACCGATAAGAGCGTTGCCGCAAACCTCGTCACTATTGATGCTGCAAGGGCATTTGAAATTATCGCACTCAACAAAAAAGGTGAGAAACCGCTGTCACTCCTGCGTGACGGTGATGACAAGACGCAGGACAAGAGAACTTATAATGACATACTCGGTCAGGACATAACCCGCTTTGACAAAAAGAAGAAAAAGAAAAAATCAAAACAGCCGCAGCAGCAAAAGCCTGCTGATACGGAAAATGCTGATAAAAAGCAGGAAAACAAGCCTGTAGAGAAGAAGGACGGCAAACAGGGCAAAAAAGACAAAGGCAACCGTCAGAACCGGCGCCTGCGTCCCGGCGACACACCCAACAATTCCGCTCCGGGCGAAGGACGGAATGCCGAGCAGAACATCCGCCCCGCAATGTCTCCCAGCCGAAGAATGTTGAACCAAGATGACAAGAATGGCAATTAAGCCTTTTGCTTCTGTAATTTTTGCCGCACTGATGACCGCATGCACATCCGCCGGATACTATAGCGGATTTGAGGATGTGCCCGCGGACGGTTGGGCGTATGGCGACACCATCTCTTTTTCTGCTGACAGTTGCGTTGCACCCGGAATGCTCATAGCCATCCGCCACAACGACACCTATCCCTATAGGAATATCTGGCTTGAAATGTCGGATTCCACCCGCCGCGACACCGTCAATATAGAGCTATGCGACATATACGGGAGATGGCATGGAAAAGGCATCGGCTCCTCATACCAGATTGCCGCTCCTGCGCCATTCTCACCGGCTCCGGGACAAAAATTCTACATACGCCACATCCTGCGGGTGGATACGCTCGTCGGCATTGAACAGATTGGGCTCATTCCGCAACCTTAGTGTATATGCTACAATTCGACTCACTTATATTTGACATGGACGGCACCCTGTGGGATGCTGTCGATTCCTACGCGGCTGTTTGGGATGCCACCTTTGCGGACATGGGCATGAAAGAAACCGTGAGCCGCGAACAGTTGATTAAATGCATGGGGCTACCTATCGACAAAATATACGAAGTGGTTGTCGGCAAACCGGAAATCGCGCAGGAATTCCTGAAACGCCTTGCTGAAAACGAAGACAGCATGATGATGACTCTTGGTGGCACCCTTTACCCCGGAGTCAGGGAGCGCATACCCGACCTTGCAAAGAAATACCGCCTTTTTATGGTGAGCAACTGCGGTATTCTCGGATTGCCGAACTTCCTTAAATTCACCGGGCTTGAACCATATTTTACCGATACGCTTTCCTACGGGCAGACTCTGCTGCCTAAAGAGGGAAATATCCGTGAACTCGTTAAACGCCATTCCTTGAAAGCACCTGTCTACATCGGCGACACCAACGGGGATTGCAAAAGCGCGCATGCCGCGGGAATACCGATGATGCACGCCGCTTACGGCTTCGGCGAAGCGCCGGAGGCTGACTTCTCGGCGGAATCTTTTGACGGAATCGCTAATTTTTTCTTGACTGAACACTCATGAACCGACTACTCATACTTGACAGCGAAGAGCACAATCTTCGTATTGAAAAAATCAGGGAAGCGCTCGCCTCCACCGCCGCGCAGGCGATACTTATAACCGACAACGCAAACATATTTTATATCACCGGGCGAGTCTTTGCCGGGCAGATATACATTCCCCTGCAAGGTCCTGTCATTTTCTTTATTCGGCGTCCTGTTGGGCTCGAAGGTGACGGGGTGGTATATGTGAGGAAACCGGAGCAGATGGCGGAGACTATCGGGCTGAATATGCCCCAGACACTTGCTATGGAACTTGACATAACAGCCTACTCCACCGTGAAACGCCTTAGTGCCATATTCCCCGGAGTGGAAATCGTGAACGGTTCTCCGGCAATGAGAATCGCACGCTCCGTAAAGACTCCCGAAGAAATCAGGATGATGAAAATTTCCGGCGAGAAGCAGGAGCGTGTTTACCGCCGCATCCCTCACCTGTTCCGTCCTGGCATGACTGACCTTGAACTTCAGGTGGAAATCGAGCGTACGAGCCGTCTTGAAGGATGCCTTGGGCAATTCCGTATTTCAGGTGACTCGATGGAGCTGTACATGGCTAATATTCTTGTCGGAGATAATGCCGACACCCCTACACCCTATGATTTCGCTATGGGAGGAGAAGGACTTGACCCGTCGCTCCCTGTCGGATGCAACGGCACTGTGATTAAACCCGGATATTCAGTTATGGTAGATGCAAACGGCAACTACACCGGCTATATGACCGATATGACCCGCACCTTCGCTGCAACGACGCTTGAACCACTTGCGGAAAAGGCACACCGCATATCAATTGATATATGCGATGCTATCGCGCAGGCGGGAAAACCGGGCACACCTGCAAAAGCCCTTTATGAGATAGCAGAGGCGATGGCAAAGGAAGCAGGACTTGAACGCTACTTTATGGGTCATGCGCAAAAAGCCGGTTTTGTTGGTCACGGGGTTGGCATTGAGATAAACGAGCTACCAGTCCTCGCCCCGAGAAGCAAGGATATTCTTCAGAAAGGCAATGCAATCGCCGTAGAACCGAAATTTGTTATTCCGAAAGTAGGCGCGGTCGGGATAGAAAACACCTATATCGTCACAGACTCCGGCATGGAGCGAATAACCTGCGCCCCGGAAGAAATCATAAGCCTCGAAAAATGAATGTAGCTGCAATTGACACACCCGAAGTGCGCCTTGTCGGAGAAGCGGCGGATTCCATCGGGCGTGAATGTTACGCCGTTGGGGGATATGTCCGTGACCTTTTCCTGCACCGCCATTCAAAGGACATTGATTTTGTGACCATAGGAAGCGGCATTGAAGTCGCCGAAGCTGTTGCCGCGAAAATCGGCAAAGGGGTGCATCTTGCCGTTTTCCGCAATTTCGGCACCGCGCAGGTAAAAAAAGGGGAGCTTGAGCTTGAATTTGTCGGTGCAAGGAAAGAATCTTATTCCCATGACAGCCGCAAGCCTATTGTCGAGGACGGCACCCTTGTTGAAGATTTGTCGCGCAGGGATTTCACTATAAACGCGCTTGCCGTCAGGGTTAATTCGGAATCATTCGGTGAACTTATAGACCTTTTCGGCGGACTTGATGATATGGAGCGGCGCATCATACGCACTCCTCTTGACCCCGACATAACTTTCAGTGACGATCCCCTGAGGATGATGAGGGCAATCCGCTTTGCCACGCAGCTTGACTTCGAGATATTCCCGGAAACATTTGCCGCAATCAGGCGCAATGCTGCCAGGATTTCGATTATATCACGCGAGCGCATTGCCGATGAGCTTATGAAAATCATGGCGTCACCCGTCCCCTCCATCGGTTGGAAGCTCCTCAGCGATTCAGGGCTCCTTAAGCTCATTTTCCCCGAGCTCGCTGCTATGCGCGGAGTGGATATTGTGAATGGCAGAGGGCATAAGGACAATTTTTTCCACACCCTTGCAGTACTTGACAAAGTAGCCGCCAAATCCGGTGACATCTGGCTGCGGTGGGCGGCGCTCATGCATGATATTGCAAAACCTGTCACCAAGCGGTGGGATGATAATATCGGCTGGACATTCCACAACCACAACTTTGTTGGCGCAAAGATGGTACCTCGCATTTTCCGCACGATGAAAATGCCTCTTAACGACAAAATGAAATATGTGGCGAAAATGGTGGAGCTGCACATGCGCCCCATTGCCTTGGTAGAGGATGAGGTCACTGACAGCGCAGTGCGTCGCCTCATCCATGACGCAGGAGATGACATCAACGACCTCATGACACTCTGCGAAGCGGACATCACCTCCAAGAATGCCGAAAAAGTAAAACGCCACCTTGAGAATTTCGCCCATGTCCGTCAGAAAATGGTGGAACTCGAAGAGAAGGACCACATCCGTAATTTCCAGCCGCCTGTAGATGGCCAGGAGATTATGGCTATGTTCGGACTACCGCCGTCACACACTGTCGGTGATTTGAAATCAGCGGTGAAAGATGCAATTCTGGACGGAATCATACCTAACGAGCGTCAGGCGGCGCTTGATTTCGTCATAGCAAAAGCAGCGGAAATGGGGATTAAGCCGGTAGACTAACCTGCAAAACTCTCCTTCACCTTGCTCCGGATCGCAAGGAAATTTATTGCTGTGATTACCCCGATTACAGCGATACCTGTGAGTATCGCCGCAAAAGGTGACGCGCCTTTCACACCTATAGCCTCCAACGGACCGCGCCATAGTGCAGACACCACGAGCATCACTATTATCGCACCGGCAAGTACGCACGCATTCACAACGCCTACTATGATGTAGTAATACCGTCCCACTGCCCCAGGCTTATACCCCATGAGCATGAGGTCATGCAGTTTGCTTCTGTTCTTTTGCAACAGCAGCCACACGCTGAGCATCAGTATGCCGAAAGCAAGCACGCAAATCACTCCGCCTATCCCGGCTACAACTCCAGTTGCAACTGACAGGAAGTATGCGGCGCGTCCGCTCGCAGCTTTATCGCCGGCGGCTTCATAACCGTGGCTGTCAAGATAATTTTTCACCTCGGGGCTTCCGGGAGACTCTGTTTCGATGATAAGCCGCGAAGGGTTCCTCTCACCCGACTCACCGAATTCGCTGTTTGCCCATGTCATGAAATCCTCAGGCACAGCTATGGTGTTAAGCCGCGATGAAAAGCCTACCACTCTCCCTTTAAGCCATATTTGCTTGCCATTGCCGCTCAGCGATAGCTTTACCGGCACCATGCCGATGACACCTTCGCTTATCTTCGGTAATCCCGCAGATGCAGCGTAGCCATAATTATATAAGGTGAGATAATCCTTGTTGAGCACAATAGGCACAGTAGTATCTTTCGCCGGGTCAAAATGCCACCCGGAAGGCACTACATCAAAGAAATCTGTTGGTACCGATTCAAGGAAAAGCGATGTTGACATTCCTCGTCCGCCCATGTCAAGCGACGCACTCACATTAAAGTCCGATGAAGTGAACTCCCCCACCCTTTTCACCCATTTCTGGCTTTCAAGCTCCGCGATATCCTCCGGTGAAAAAGAATTATCACCGCCAAGTAGCGAGCCGATGGCATTCACCGTCCTTGAAATCACAATATAGTCCTTGGTGACGTATGGGTCGTCACCCTCGCTGTCTGAATGTACGTCGCAGTAAAAGCGCACCGCGCACAGCACAATGGCAAGTCCGGTAAAAGTTGCCGCCGCGTATCCGCCCAATTGCCATACGCTTATGTTGCGGTGGAGTAACCGCCACACTATATCCTTGCTCATAATTTAATTACCTCTTTGTAATCCAAATCAAGATGATTTCCCACGGAAGTCACAATAACCCCCGCGCCACACTCCTTTGCCTCACGCTCGATTAAAGCCGCAACAACTGAATTGTTGCGGTTGTCAAGGTGACTCACCGGCTCGTCAAGCATAAGGAAATCAAACGGCTGGCATAACGCACGGATAATCGCCACTCTCTGCTGCTGACCCACAGACATTTTTCCGGCGGCTGTATCGGCGCGGTTACCTATTTCAAGCATCTCGAAAGCATCTTCAATCCATTTGCCGCTACGATGCGAGGTCAACCTGTTTTTTATCTCCACATTCTCCCTCGCTGTAAGTTCGGGAAACAGACACAGGTCCTGAGGGAGTAGAGACAGCGCCGTGCTCCGTATTCCGCACCAATGCTCAACGGAAAATTTACGCACATTTTCACCGTTCATAAAAATATCTCCCATGTAGTCGCTACGACGTCCGAACATAAAACTGAGAAGCGACGATTTGCCTGTGCCGCTCTCGGCAGACACCAGAGTGCGGCATCCGCGCCTGAAACTCAAATCGCGCAGCCACACCTCTGAATTTGCTATGCGTTCCTCAGCCTCCATGCCCCCGAAAACCTTAGGGAGCACCTGATGCAAAGTTATTTCAGTAACGCTCATCTGAATATATCTCCAAGCACTGTCTGAAGGAGAGGGAATTTCGAACCGGGGATGGCTATTGTGGTGGTTGTCTCGGTCTCGCCGGTTACTGAAGTCACGGAAATGTTGTCGTTTCTTAAAACAAACAGGGCGGGAATCATCGCTTTGACAAGCATCCTGTCACCGGCATACGCCTCCATGTCTGCACCCTGCTGCACATTTCCTTTTACTACGGAAAACACTCCGTTTGCCGAGCTCACCTTGAAGCTGAAATCACCCTGGCCGGCAACAAAATCACCTGTCTGGGAACTCACTGTAAACATGGTGCTGAGATAATTTCTTGCTGCGTTTACCGCCGCTTCGGCATCGCTCTGGCTCATCTGCGCCGCAAAGACAAAGTTCCAGTCGCTGAGTGATGGATTGCTCCATGCATTTTCGCTCATTGGCACTACCGCAAATTCAATTGTACCGTCGGTTTTACTCAGGTACGGCACTACGCTTTCAAGCATACCGCCCACTTGAAAACCGCCGACCATTCCACCAATCATGGCGATGGAGTTCCAGTCTATATCTTTTGTCAGTCCGGCTGCTATTACAATAGGAGCATTTGCCGGAAGAAGCTTGAGCACCGTGGGGTCAAGGTTCTGGAGGGATGAATTGGCAAGTACATTTCCTTCACTGTCCATTCGTCTCGTTCCTATCACTAAATCGTTATCCTTCGGCTGCACATCAACGCACATCCACTGGTTGGCGGCAACATTCATTCCCCGCCCGGTTGCGACAATGCTTATCATCTTGTTTCCGCTGAGATATTCCGCCAGGGCAGGATACTCCTTTTTAAAAGTACCCTCTTTGGTCTCCTCGATGATGTCTTTAGGTGTGGTGTTGCTGCTTCCGAAAACAGCCCATCCCTGACCGTCACCAAGGTAAATGAAAAGATCATTGCCAACCGCATAGCAATCGTAGCCCTCTTTGTTCCCTTGTGCTACTGCGCCGACATCTCTCATCGCTCTTCTAAGTACCTCCTGATCCTTCAGCAGGAAAGTTGCGAAAACAGTCCTGTTATTGTTGATTGATGCAACCACCACATCAGATATGTCCGCGCCTGTGCGGAGAGCCGGAATTATTTTCATTATCTGTGACTTCGCCGGAGGGGAAAGCCTTATGTTCTCCGGAATAGTGACAGTGCTGTCATGGATGGCGAAACCACTTGCATTTGCAAGCTCTTCAAAGTTTACAGCCACCACAATCTGACTTGATGCCGGAACGGTTGCAAGCAATTCCTCTGTGCGCGAGCATGAACTCAGGCACGCGATTACTCCTGCAAGGGCAAGAGCAAGCATAATGAAATTTTTTCTCATCTTAATCACATTTTGATTTCTTCTGCTGCAAATATAATACAACCCAAAAGAAATTGCTGTGTGTCAGCACTATTTTTTTATGCCCGATACGTTTCTTACTGCATCGGAATTGCTTGACGTACCTCTTTCGGTGTGTCTGCCGCTCTCAAAATGAATTTTGTTCATTTCCGGCGGAGTGAGCTTTACCGCTCCATCAAGCTGAATGCGTTCAATCTTTTTCATGGATTGCTCAATTCTTGATTCTGTTTTCAATGAAAGTCATCACACGGTTCAGGGCAAGGAGGACTCCCACATATCCGGCACCCATAGCAACAAGAGGCACTATGTTGGCGAATGCGACGCTCCACCAACCGCCAGACAGGAAGCAGAAGAACTGCAACCACAGCAGGCATTGGGTTATGACGCAGAGTGTACACCATGTATGCAGCCTGAACCTCTGGTACCAGATACTCCACACCGTAAACGGCAGGCAGCATCCGTTAATCAATGCAAGACAGCCGATATATTGCGGGAACAGGAACAGGTAAAGAGTTGACAAAGTGAAATATGTGAACCCGACCTCGCTCCAGCCGAACAGGCCGAAAAACTTCGACGCTTTCTGTTCAAGCACTGTATCACAACCGTGCTCCTTAAGTATTCCGCAAATCTTGTCCGCCGAATTACTGCTTACCTTAAGCGATTTCAGAATCAGCAGCCATGTCACGCCGATTCCGGCAAGATTCACGGCTGTCAGGAAAATCGTGGATACGTTTCTCCACAACCCCGCTTCCATGAAACCGAAAACACCCAGAGCCACCGCACAGAGCACCAGTACCCACAACTTTACCCTGGAGGCAATTTCTAGAAAACGGTGTTTGCCATAATCAGGCTCTTTTGACTTCTCGTCCGGATAGGCAAGGAGAACTACCCCGGTCATCGAATCTGTCAGATCCGATGCCGGGACAGTATAATCCTTTCCAAGGAACTTGTAATCCACATGACCATCTTCATGCCCGGTCACGATTACAAATCCCCTCTTGGTCTGCGCAAGAAAAGGCGTTGGGATAGAAGTTACCGCGCTATTGTCGGCAAGCCGGTAAACCACAGACTCTATGCCATAACTCCCGAGCAGCCGCGTGAAGCCGAACAGCGACTTGAAATTCATGCTGTCAAACGCCGCGTCGCTCGCGCCGGTGGTGTGCGGCACCTCAAGCTCCGCCAGAAAATCGGATAATATGCTCGCCCTTCCTTTCATTGCAGACCAAACAGGCATTACATATTTTCAGTAACCTTCGAATAGAGTGCGTCACCCTCCATTTCGCCGCTTGCGCGCCATTTCAGTTCACCATCCTTAAACACCATGAATGTAGGAATGGTCTCCACCTTAAGCTCATCGGCGAGTTCAGAATACTTGTCAATATCGAATTGGTAAACAGGCACCTTACCGTCAAGCAAAGCCTTGACATCCTCCACTACCGGCATCATCTTCTTGCAATGAGGGCACCATGTAGCGTAAAACTCAACGAGTACTGTACCCTTCTCATCACCAAGCTGCTTCAAAACATCTGCATCCATAATAAATCAAATTAGTTGTTTTTTGAATAATTCTTCCAAAACTATAACCCCTCACC
>CAMWQE010000021.1 GCA_947176335.1 uncultured Porphyromonadaceae bacterium
TACGGATGATTCTCTCCGAACAGTCCAAGTCTTATTTCAAGTGCCTTGTTGTAATACTCCAAAGCTTTTTCAAGATTACCTTGTTCACTATAAATACCTCCAATATTGTTGTAACTTGTAGCAACATACGGATTATTCTCCCCAAACAGCCCGAGCCTGATTTCAAGTGCCTTGTTGTAATACTCCAAAGCCTTTTCAAGATTTCCTTTGCTTGAATATACAAATCCGATATTATTGTAGCATGTAGCGACATCCGGATGATTCTCCCCGAACAGTTTAAGGCTTATATGTAGTGCCTTGTTGTAATACTCCAAAGCTTTTTCAAGATTACCTTGTTCACTATAAATACCTCCAATATTGTTGTAACTTGTAGCAACATACGGATTATTCTCCCCAAACAGCCCGAGCCTGATTTCAAGTGCCTTGTTGTAATACTCCAAAGCCTTTTCAAGATTTCCTTTGCTTGAATATACAAATCCGATATTATTGTAGCATGTAGCGACATCCGGATGATTCTCCTCGAATAGCCCAAGCCAGATTTCGAGTGCCTTGTCGTAATACTCTAACGCCTTTTCAAGATTACCTTGTTCACTATAAATACCTCCAATACTGTTGTAGCTTGTAGCGATACCGGGATGATTCTCCCCGAACAATCCGAGCCAAATTTGTAGTGCCTTGTTGTAATACTCTAATGCCTCGTCAAGTTTTCCTTGGTCATTATAGACAGATCCGATATTGTTGTAGCATTTAGCGACATCGGAATGGTTTTCACCGTATTTTTCTTTTGAAATAAAGAGTGCCTGATGAAACAAGTTCAATGCTTCATTATAATTGGCGAGATAATCCATAATAAATGTACCTGCGACTAATTTGTAGGACGTATTATCCGGAATCAATTCAGTTCGGCGTTTGAGATAATATGCCGCCGAATCGTTCTGAAATTCATTCAGTAAACTGATATGTTTCGCATAAAGAATCTCAGCAATCTTTTCTGCATCGGCTAAATTTTTCTCTCTGTCAATTATCCCTTCTTCAACAAGAGATGTGCCAAATTCAATTTTTTTATCTATCTCCTCACGTGCCTTAATAATTTCTGTTGCTTTCGCATCTACTGAACCGAGGCTGTTTAAAAGGGAGTCTGCCCGTTCAAAGTCCCCGTTGCTAAACGCTACATTAATCGATTCTGTGACCGGGTCTATATTAGCATAATCAAGACCGGCATAACGCTTGGCGATTACATCTATCTGGGATTGGTATTTGTCAAACAGGTCCTGGTATTTATTTAGCTGTTCACGGTATTTTTCTATCGTGATATCCCCTCTTTTCAGTTTTTTCTCCAGCTCATCAATCTTCTTTTTGTAGTTTGCTTCTGCACCGTTAAACATGTTCCGGGCAAATTTCTTTTGATCCTCCGCTTCCTGCACCACGTTTTTCATGATGATTTCCATAGTCGTTCCCGGAGAATAGACTTTTGACATATTGTAGTCGTACAGTTCATATCCCTCTTTGAAAACAGCACTTAATGTAAACGGTGAGTTTTCTTTGAGGTTCAATGGCTGCAATTCCAGTTCAAACTGCCCGTTTGCCTTGCTTCTGAAACTGCCTGGAATACCTTTTACCGAAATTCTGGCGTTGGAAAGGTATTCTACCTTTTTGCCGGGACGCATAATTGTGCGTACAAACCCTTTCTGTATATCCGCGCAAGTGATTAGGCTCACAGATGCGTATATTGCGATAAGTATATATAATCGTCTCATTGTTCAGCTATTATCAATTTATGCCTATAGAATGGTAGTCATTGGTCGGCATGGCAATTGTGTCGGAAATATTGTATTCAGGTATGTGGATGCTATAATGTGTCTTCTGAAGCTCCAACGGTACGGATTTCCTGACAATCCCTTCGCTGTCTGATTGAATCTCCCACCGGTCTATAATAACTTTGGTGTTTTTTACCGGGATATTGCGCTTGAAATCCCATAACTCAGTCCGGATATTGCCGTACACAGTCGGATTCCGGGACAAGTTGACTGTAATATTCCTTTCCAAACGTACAGTTGTGTCTACCGGCAGGTAATCAGGACATGTGCAGATAATCCTTGCTTCTTTCCCGAGATATTTATGCGGGATATTGAGGAATTCCGCATTGTCATTTTCATTGGCTATGGTGTCGGTCTTCGTTTCTTTGTCAATGCTAAGAGTCACCACAGCGTTGCTTAGTGTAGGCAAGGATGAATTATGTATTGAGGCTTCTCTAATTGAAATTGATGTGTTGAATGGTTGACTGTTTGCCCATATCATTATCATTGCCGTTAAAACAGCTGATATGGCTACCATCCATGCTATCAGCTGTGAAATGAGCCGACGGCGGTGCCTTTTCCAAATAGTATCAAATTCGACATCAAGCAGCTTGGATATGATTTGTACGTATGCCCTCTCCCGGTTCAACCATGACCAGCGGTAAATTTTCTCATGGATATTTGCGCCAAGTATTTCCGGAAGCCCAAGTTTCTTTACAACCGGATTAAAGCATTCCGTATCAGGATTGCCGCTGTTAGGAATGCCGTCTATAATAAAGAAGTGAATGTTCGCGCTACGTCCCAGTTCATGGAAATATTCAATCTCTGTCCCGACCCATTCCGATTTTGCAGAATTTGGGGAACAAATTACAATTAAGTTTTTTGAGGCTTCAAGCCTATGCTTAAGCTCATCTGTAAGTCCTCCGGGTTGTATATCTGTAGGAGCGAAGAATACGGGATTTATAGGTTTGCGCTTCCATCCTCTTTGTGAACATAGAGTGGAGGGTATGCGAAAATGCTCCAATTTTCTTTGAAGTCTCTTCCCCCAAGCCAAATCTTTTGAATTATAGCTGATGAAAGCGAAGTATTTATATTGATGAGCCATATACCGATGTGGGAGGTGATGTTATAAACATATAATTTCCACAAAGATAGTGAATTATATCCGATTATGTGGTGTATTGAGGTGGATTTCTGCAATATATGGGGATACGCGCCGGGAGGAGGGAAGTGCCGTAGGCACGTCGCTGTGCGAAGCCTCAGGCAAGCGCAGCGTAGCCTGAGGAAAGGATGTGGAGTTAATTAATGCGGCTTCGGAGAAGTCGCGGACGTTGCATCCACATTACGAACCGGTTTGATCAGACATCTGCATAATCATTGCCGCGACTTTTCCGAAGCCGCTGTTTCTTTGTGCTGTTCTCCCTACGCTGCGCTACGCTGCGCTACGCTTGCATAGGGTTTCGTACAGCGACGCTCCTGCGGAGCTTCCATGGTGCTACTCTCTGTGTGCGCTCTCCGGCGCACATTTTCATGTTGAGGAAGGAGCGACCCATAATAGGGTCGTGTGGGATAGATGCGTGAAACCCGGGGTAGCGGTCATCCCTATGGGATTCCCTCACCCTGGGCTATTTGTGGTTTGCCCGCTACGCGGACGAATGTGGGTGAACGCGTGTGCGCGGTTTTCGGTTGGAAATTAGTATCTTTGCATTTTACCGGATAGGCAAGGGAAGTGAATGTTATGAAAAAATGGGTCAATGTAAAATCGGGGCTTATGCTGTTGGGTATAGCCTTGCTGGTGTCGTTGGTGATACTGAATGACAAGATATCAATGTGGATTCTCGCTATCATGCTGGGACTAAGTATGTTGGTACTGCTCGGCATCATTGGCAAGAACATATATGATATTGCTGCGCGGCGCGGTACCCATTTGTATGCCAAGGACTTTCCTCTCAAGTTTCTTGCCACTCTTATGGGATTTTTCCTCATTATGGGCACTATGCTGTATATGTATGTGTTCTACAGCATTGGCAATGAGTATAGCGTGGAGTTTACGAATGCCGAATACCTGTTTCGCTCCCTAATCAGCGCGATAAACCTTTTCCTGTTTGATGTAGACAGCAATATCCTCGACCGCCTTGACGGGCATGGCGTATTAAAAGGATGGATTTTAGTGCTTGCCGTGTTATCCTCATCCTGTACGGTGGGAATGCTCGTTGGTCTGGTTTATTACCGCATCCGGGCGTATTTGCGTCTGCACAGCATAAAAATCAATGACAGCAAGAATCACTTATATCTGTTTTTCGGCAACAACACTCCTACATCATTGCTTGTAAAGGATATAATAAAGAGGGATGAGAAGGCGGTTGTAATCGTTATAGATGAGGCTAATATAAAGGATGAGGATTGCGGTGCGCTGGACAGCGTGCGTGCCCTTGTCACGCATAAGCGCAAGATATTCAGCGATGCACGGGAAACAGGGTTCCATGTTGCCCTTGCCGGGCAACAGCTTGCGGATATTGATGAAAAGATAGTAAACGGGCAGGATTTTGATGCTTTCAGCTACCTCGGTCTGTCAAAAATCAAGAGTCTTATAAAGAAGCTTGTAGCTACCAAAGCATCTCAGTTGCATATATTTTTCATGGACGAGGATGAGGACAAGAATATCCGCAATATCATGGCTCTTGCACAGGATGTCACAATGGCGGAGGTTGCCGAGAAATCAACACGCAAAGAAGCGGATGAAGAGATGAAACACACGATTTATTGCCATGCGCGGTATAATGGACCGAACAAGGTGATTCAGGATGTTGCGGTAAATAAGAAACTGGAGGTCAGACTGGTGGATTCTTCGCATATTGCCGTTGAGCTGTTAAAGAAAGATCCGGAGTGTCATCCGGTGAAAGTGGTCAAGCTCAGCGAAACCAATCCGGCGACTGTCGAGAGTCCGCTCAATACCCTGATTGTCGGTTTCGGTGAGGTGGGGCGCTATGCTTTCCGGTTCCTGTATGAGTTCGGGTCATTTGTAGGGAGTAATTCAACTGATACCGAGGCATTCAAGAGCCCGTTTGAGTGCAGGATTGCAGATATCGGTATCAACGGTATGAAAGGAATATTCAAGGAAGCGATGCCTTCAATTTTCGGCAGGACAAGCTATTCAACTGACAAGATCTCATTTCATTCCGTTGATTATAACAGCGATGAGTTTTATGCAGATGTACTTGATGAGCAATATATCCGAAATCTGAACTATGTGGTAATATCAATCGGCGACAATGACGCGGCAATAGCTCTTGCGGCACGGATATTCAACCGTGCACGTCGACTTGGCAACGATTTGTCGCGGTTGCGCATTTTTGTCCGCTGCACCAGTGATGACAAGGCTGAAAAGATGCAGAAAATAGCCGACCATTATAATTACGGTTATGGAGAAGGCAAAAATAATATTCCTGTAATAAGAATCTTCGGTCAACCAAAGCAAACATATACCTTTGACCTCGTGGTTAATAATAGCCTGATTAAGCTTGCAAAAGAATATTTTAATAATTATCGGGAATTGCTTCCAGAAAATAATGATGACTGGGAGACGCGTAGAAAAAAATGTACAAGTGGTGAGGTCGCAGATATTGACAAGCTTAGCAGTCTTCGCAGGAAAGAGGGGCAGGATGTGGCAAATGCGCTGCATGGTGCAACCAAATTATATATACTTAAATCTGTAATGCAGGAAAATACCGACTGGTCAGCGTTCTATAACAGATGTTTTATTGAAAAGGATAAAGGAGATTTCAAGGAAGAAAAACAGATTATTCTCCGCCTTGCAATGCTTGAACATCTGCGGTGGAATTCGGCGCATGAACTACTTGGATACAGGTTTAATGATGCCGCTACTTGCTGTGATGAGAGAACCAAATTGCATAATTGCTTGTGCTCGTGGCAGCAACTTGATGTACAGCACAAGTTGACGGGAACTGATTATAAGAAGTATGATTTTATAGTGGTGAAGACTTCTATTGCCCAATGGCTTGGTTATTTTACTAATGAACAAAAATCAAATCAGATATGAGGAAGACGTATACTCCAAAAACGGTTGATACAGGTAATATTGAACTGCCGGAAGAATTGTTGCCACTTGTTGAGGAGATGGCAAAGAATGTACATGAAGTCTGGGCACTGAACCGCATCAATGATGGCTGGAAATACGGTGAGGTGCGTGATGATACAAAGAAGGAGCATCCGTGCCTGGTGCCTTACGAAGAGTTGCCGGATAGCGAGAAAGAGTATGACCGCGCGACATCACAGGAGACCCTGAAACTCATATTGAAATCCGGCTTCAAAATCTCCAAGCCCTGAACGGCTCAAAAAAGCCTACTTGGTAGATTTGGGTTTGGGTGTGTGTTTGGATTTGATGAGGTGGTAGGCGCGGGTGACGTAGGAGTAGATTTCGGCATCGGGCATGTCTTCGTCGAAGTTCAGGGTAACCCAGTTGACAAGCGCACGGTTCAGCGGTGAGCTCACTGCGGTATATCTGTCCTTGAAGTCTCTTTTCTCATCAGGAGTGCAGGGGATTTCCACGTTTGTGAAGTCGTTGATGTCGGTGAGGCAGAACATGTGGTCGAGAACGTAGAAAACCAGCACAGATTCGTAGCGGCGTGCGAATTTACCGAAAGGCATCTTTTCGGTAACACCTTCCATTGACAGGCAGAAGTCGCGGAATTCAATCAAGTCCATTACTATGCGTCAGATTTATTGGCGGGTACGCTTCCACCTGTTATGGCTCCAAAGCCAGTAGGGGGGATTGCGGCGGATGCTTTCTTCAAGTTTATGGAGGTATGCGCGGGTGTATGGGTTTTCCTCCCCGTCCTCCAGTGGTGTTATTGGCGTGAATGTCAGCCGGTAGTGTCCCCGGCTTACGGGGAGCATCTCGCCATACACGAATGCCGCGCCAAGTTTTTCGCCGATGACTTCTCCTCCGTTGACGTAAGCGGTGTCTATTCCGAGGAAGTCAGTCCAGTGTTTCAAGGTAGGCGTGAATGGCCGCTGGTCGGCAATGAACCCGCAGGCAAAATTTTTGCCGTCGCGGTGGATTTCAAGCAGTCGGCGCACTGTTTTAGCCATAGGGATATTTTCTGTGCCGAACCGGCTGCGGAGGTCAAGCATGAGCCGGTCGAACGCTTTGTTGCGCAGCGGGTGGTATATCTCGCATGCTACAGTTCCGGGGTAGAAAAGGCGTGCGGCGGCAGTGACCCATTCCCAATTGCCGTAATGCCCGAGCATAACTACCACCGATTTTCCCTCTTTAAGCGGGTCATTGACAGCATCTATCCCTTCTATGGTGACTCTGCGGGCGATTTGTGCGTCGCTTATATGGGCGAGTTTCGCAGTTTCGATAAATATGTCGCAGAGGTGAAGGTAGAAACGGGATTCAATAGCGCGTAGCTCGGCATCAGATTTTTCGGGGAATGCCATGCGGAGGTTTTTCCTGACAACTCCGACGCGGTATTTAAATATTTTGTGCAGGAGAAATGCGGCGAAGCTGCTGATGATGTGCAACACTCCGAGGGGGAGGAGCGCAGCAATGGTCAGTGCAGTCTTGAAGGTCTTATATTTAAGTGTGGTTTTGTTCATTGTGCCGGTTTGAGCTTTCGATAGAGTGCCTCGATAATCTCTTCGTCTACCGTTTCATCAAATTTACGTGCCCAAAGGTGAGGCACACTATCAAGCAGCGGCAGGTCATCTGCCCGGAATGTCCAGGGATGACGTATGCTTTCGCCGCGTGTCCAGTCGATGAAGCGCATATTTGCGAGGTTGACTTCTTTCTGGTTTGCCACAGGGGTAGGAATGTACAGTTTGTCGCGGAATGGTGAGTTGCAAACCAGGGTAGGAATGAATATCTCATCGCAAGTACTTGTGTGACGGAACACTTTTTCCAGCCATTGCTCCTGCGAGAGGACATAGGTTGCAAAGGAGTGGGTTATACTGAACCATTGTGAACCGAAGCGGAAGTCAATATTGCGATTGATGCGGTAGCCGACAAGCATCTGCAGCCCCTTGAAGATATGGTTTATGATGCGAGTGCGGAATCTGCCTTCACCCTCCGGAAACACCGTGTAATACCTGAAGCGGCTGAGCGTGGATTTCTTGAATTGCCAAAGGTTGATGAATTCGTAGCCTTTGTTGCGGTCAAAGAATCCGTGGATGTAATCCTGAGTCTTGATAGGGAGATCCATTCCGGACAGCAGGTGGTAGTAGTCATGTGGACCGGAGGCAACCGCGTGACGGAGCAGAGCGAGCTCGGCACGCATTATACTAACTCCTCCCCAGCTGACGTTTATGCGGTCAGGGAGTATATGGAGAGGGGAGTGGCGGGTTATCCCGGTCCATTCTTCCGGGTTGAAGTCCTTGAGTTTCGCGTCGACATGGAGGTATATGTCGTTGCGCGGATGGTCAAGCAGTTCAATGAGCTTGCGGAGCTGCCTTAAGTTTTTGTGCGCTAAAATCAGGTAGGCGTGTTTCCCCATTTTTATGCGTGACCGTTTTACAGGTTAATCATGTATTCGGCGATTGTGCCGTGCATAGGTGCATTCAGCCGCTTGTCCTTATAGTTCGTTTTCTGGAAGAATGAGCCTTCGGTGAGTGCCTCGAATGTTTCCGGAGTGTAAGGGTCAGCGCAGTGTTCTCCCCAAAGAGCATGCGTGGGGTCCTGATCGATGTGCGGCATATTCTCAAACAACTTAGCAGCAGTTGGGTTAACCTGGGTTGTGAGCAGCAGAAGCAGATGATGCACAAAATAGTTTATCTTGCTGTTTTCATGCTTCCAGTATATGAAATTCGCACTCTGCCACATTGACAGGATGGGATTGCCTTTGCGTGCGCGAATAAAACAACTTTGGATGAAAGCGTACGAGCCTCTGATTTTTTTTCCTGCCATAAACAGGAAGATGTCTTCATCCATGATATATTGCGGCACAGGTGCTGTCACGAAGTCGGTCGCATCAAACCATAATCCGCCATGCTCGTAAAGAAGCTGAATGCGGCAGATGTCGCTGAACTGGGTGTGCGGAATCTTCCCGGCTTTCCATTTTTCAATAATATAGTCAGGGAGGGTAATCCAATCGAAGAGAGTCTTCTCATCAAGCACAACCAACTCCTGCTTAAGGTGACGGCGCATACTGCGGAAGCACGCTTTGACCAACGCCGGTGCCTGCTCTTCGCCCTGAAACCAGATAGTAAATGCTCTTTCGGGTTCAGACTTGGAATCCAATTGACGGGGAGTGAGCGCACTTATCTGTGGTGCATATCTGCGAAGATACCAGAGCGCCGCTTTGCGGGTAGCGGTATATCTTTGTTTTCTTCTGTCCTCACGCGGTTTCCACGGTGCATTAAGTATATGCCCGAAAAGTATAAGATAGGCTTGTTGCCCGGCTCTGCCAATTCGACTTCTTAGCGAATCATTCATTTTTCTTATATATTTTTACTTCGTGAGACCATTTTTTAGGGGTCATATAATCTGCGCCATACACAATCTTAAGATATGCATCGGGATTGCTGAACGCCATAAAATCATGATCTTCAAAGTGAATTTGCCCTAAATTATCAAACCACTTCCTGGGAATAACGGTGCGGTAGTTCTCCGAGCCAACAGCGTGCGCTACCAACGGACTGTCCGTGTAAGGGTTATTATGCACAAGGCTGTCGAGTTTTCTAAGCCACCATGAGAATGAATGGCGGTATGACTTGAGTATGGAGATTAAATCGTGCCTGCGACGGTGGTAGATGCGGTTGTTGACACTCATTATCTGGTGCATGAATTCTTTGCATTCCTTCGGGTCTTCCGGAACGGATTCAAGCGGGAAAACATCGACCCATACTCCGAAGTCAAGCACTCCGGTGGAGTCCCGTGACCATGTGGTGGTATCTCCTACTTTGGCTATTCCGGACGGAAGCGCTTTTTCCTCAGGATTGGAGTTGAAAATAAGCTTATACCTGTCGCTTCTGTATATTTTCACAAACCTGTCGAAGTCCTCACGGAGCATGAAAATATCGGCATCATCATCCCATGGTATGAATCCTCCGTGGCGCACAGCTCCGAGGAGGGTGCCGCTTGACAGGGTGTATGGTATATTGTTATCCCGGCAGAATCTGTCGATATCTTTCATTATCTCCAGGATAAGGAGCTGTTTTTCTCTTAACGTCAGTTCAGTTGTTTTTTCGGTCGCCATAACAGCAGGTTATGATTTCGTTTGCAAGGGTTTCCCGTAGGGATACCATAGTACAAAAGTACCATTAATTTTTTCATGCTGCAACATGCACCTCTATTCCAATGGATGGCTGAGGTATGCAGCAAGCCGGGTGACAACATCCTCAAGGGAATAATGCGCTTTCCAGCCCAGTGCATGCAGAGAATCGCATGAGAGGCGGAGATGTGTGGTGGGAGGGAAGCCCATCCTGTCATTCAGCTCTATTGTGACATCAATATCCGGATTGATAGTTCTCTTTATCAGTTGTGCAAGGTCAAAGACCGAGGTGTAATTTGCCTCATTCGCCACATTGTATGCATTGCCGTTCTCGCCCCGCATAAGAATGTAGAGGATTGCTGATACAGCATCAACAGTGTAGCAGATAGGATTTGTTGATTGTCCGGTGGTGTGGAGTATAATGTCTTTTCCTGCCAACGCGAGTTTTATGAACTGGGTGATAGCACGGTTATCGGTCTTGCCAACTCCGGCTCCAACTGTCTGGGCAAGCCTTGCAATCTTTACCGGCAATGCGTATTCGCTCGCGTATGCGCAACAAAGGTTCTCCGCAAGTCTTTTAGCCATGGGGTAGGAGCTTCGCAACTGCAATGGATTGACATGCCCCTGCACGTTTTCCGTTATCGGATTTTCATCAACAATCTGCCCGTAGACTTCCATGGAGGAGAGGTAGACAATGCTTTTGACCGGGTTTTGCCTTGCAAAGTCAAGTATGCGATTGGTAGCAAAAACAATAGTCCGGATAGTCTCGACAGAGTGGTCTACAAAGAACTTCGATGCGGTTGGCGCCGCACAATGGATAATATAATCGACATCCTTGCATAGGGTATAGTCAAAGTCTAGGAGGTCTCCTTCCATCAATATGATGTCAGGATTGTCCGGGAACATTTCTTTCGCCTTTTCGATATCCCGTACAGGAGCATATATCCGTATTGACCGGTTGAGGGCGATGAGGCAGCGAATGATTGTCGAACCAATCAATCCGGTAGCACCTGTGACGATGAAGGTTGTATTCTCAATGTCTCCGGCTAAATCAAAAGTAGCCGTGAACTGCTTTAGGTCTTTTGCAATTATGCTGTTCATACTAAAGAATCAATAGCCGAATATCTGTTGGTTTTCATGTACCTCAACCATTGCACGGAAAATAAAGAAATCGGTGGGGGTGGTGATTTTTATATTCTCCATCGGGCCTAATATAGTGTGGATAGTATAGCCGAAGTGGCTCATCATCGTGCAGCTGTCAATGAAGTCGTTTTTGCCAATGCGCCTCGCTTCCTCGTGTGCGGCAAGGATGTCCGGCAACCGGAATGTCTGTGGCGCTCTTGCAATGAGCGAATCCTTGCGTGGAGGGATATTCAACGTTCCGTCCGGCTGATTCACCACGAATGTTTCGGTTGTGGGCACACAGGTGATGCTGTTTCCAAACTCATTGACCGCCATGATATTGTCAGTAATGGTTTTCTCGGTTATCAACGGGCGTACACCGTCATGGATTAGAACATTGCATTCTTCTCCGTAGTGGTCGCGCGCAGCTATCAAGCCATTGTATATGCTTTCTTGTCCGGTTTCTCCTCCCGGCACTATTTGTCCGACTTTAGTTATCTCAAACTTGTTGAGCTGTTTTTTCAGATATGGCATCCAGTCTTTGAGGCAAACAACGACAATGCCGTCAATTTCAGGATGATTCTCAAAAAGTTCGATAGTGTATATTATAACGGGCTTGTTGTTCAGTTCAAGAAATTGCTTGGGCTTAGATACTGTTTTCATTCTGCGCCCTGTGCCTCCGGCAAATATAACTGCAATATTTTTCATCTTGTAGTCATTATGGTCTTACACAATGTCCTGAAACCTATCCGGTATCCGTGCCACGAATTTTAATCCTAACGTTGTGGGCTTGTTAAGGGCAAATATGGGACGGCAAATTGTCTGCATCAAACGCATCTTTTTCACAGTGGAATCCCATTGCCTTGATTTCTGACGGCTTATCTTAGCTATTGCCTTCTGTCGTTTCAACTGGTGACGCGTCCATCCATTGGCTATGCGTGACGGTTCAGCCGATATTTCTCTCAGGCTTTCAAGGTCAACTCCTCCGAAGTGGAATAAGTACAGACCGGGTTCAATATGGAAATTCTGTCCCTTAACCCTGTGGCAACCACCGCCCCATGTGAGAGGCCGGGTTATGACAACAGGCTTGGTGTAGCGTGAATAAAGCCATCCACGGTGCCTCTGCCGTAAAAAAGGCTGCGAAAAATCAATCTTTTCCTCGGTGGGGAGATGCTGGAGCACATCCACTCCCAAGCCGGAATGGCATGGACGTTGCGGCAGGGAAGATAAAAATTCCTTTAAGCCCATATTGAGCTCCGGGTCAACTATAAGGAATTCATCGGCATCCGTGGCGATTACCATATCCGCACCATCTTTAAAGAGGGTAGCGGCATGGCTCGAAATGAAACGGGATCTCTGGCGTTCCGTAGATACGACATCTCCCTGCATCTTCGGTACGACCTTGGTGTTAACGCCCTCACAGAAGGTGGGTACCTCCTGATCCTCCCCGTCAAAAAAGACGTATAGGTTTTCTTTTCCCAACTGGCTTCCGTAATAATCCACCCATTTTTTGAGGAAGCGATCGTTACGGACCATTGTAATAGCCTTTATGTCTTTATACTTCATAGCTGCATTTACATATTATTGTTCCCAAAGGTAGAAAAAAAACATGGTAAAACAATATCCGGGGATGCAGTAAATAAAAAACGCGGGTGCGTCGAGACAATTCTGACACACCCGCGATATAAGGTAGTTAAAAAAATCGGGTTTATTCTTCGTATTTCTTCACGATAACGGTAGCGTTGTGACCACCGAAGCCGAAAGCGTTGCTGAGGGCTGCCCTGACATCGCGTTTCTGCGCTTTATTGAATGTGAAGTTGAGCGAATAGTCGATATTTTCATCTTCATCTCCCTCTTCATGGTTGATTGTGGGGGGGATGATGCCTTCCTCAATGGCTTTTACGCTGAAGAGTGCTTCCATGGCACCGGTAGCACCGAGAAGGTGACCTGTCATGGATTTTGTAGAACTGATGTTGAGCTTATATGCTGCGTCACCGAATAGTTCCACAATAGCCTTGATTTCACTTACGTCTCCAACCGGTGTGGATGTTCCATGAACATTGATGTAGTCAATGTCCTCCGGTTTCATTCCGGCATCATCGAGAGCAGCCTGCATAGAAAGCTTTGCTCCGAGTCCTTCGGGGTGTGTTGCCGTGAGGTGGTAAGCGTCGGCACTCATGCCTCCGCCGGCAACCTCAGCGTAAATCTTGGCACCTCTTGCTTTAGCGTGCTCGAGTTCTTCAAGAATCAAGATTGCGCTACCTTCTCCCATAACGAATCCGTCACGGCTCTTGCTGCACGGGCGAGATGCTGTTTCCGGGCTGTCATTTCTGGTTGAAACCACCGACACCTGCGGGAAAGATAGCCGCTTCTGCTCCTCCGGTGATAAACGCGTCAGCTTTGCCGAGGCGAATAAGGTTGAACGCGTCAATAATAGCGTTGTTTGAAGACGCACAAGCAGAGACCACTCCGTAGTTAGGTCCGTGGTAGCCATATTCCATAGAGATGTGGCCGCTTGCAATGTCGGCAATCATCTTAGGAATGAAGAAGGGGTTGTATTTGGGGCCATTTGCCTCGTTAAGGGCATAGTAGCCGGCTTCCTCCTCAAAAGTGTGCAGTCCGCCAATGCCGGCTGCAACAATCACGCCCACTCTGTCGCGGTCGAGGTTGGGTGCCTCCTCCAGCTTGCTGTCCTGCACAGCCTGTCTTGCAGCAACAAGCGCATACTGAGCGTAAAGGTCAAGCTGACGCAGTTTCTTGCGGTCGATGTGGTCAGCGGCGTTAAAGCCTTTCACTTCGCAAGCGAACTGAGTCTTGAACTTTGAGGCGTCAAAATGTGTGATAGGTCCGGCTCCGCTCTTTCCTTCCACAGCTGCTGCCCAAGTGTCGGGCACATCGTTGCCGAGGGGTGTAATGGCGCCGAGTCCGGTCACTACTACTCTCTTTAATTCCATTCTATTGTGTAGGGTGAATAATATTTGTGGTAAAAATCACAGGAAGCCGACATACCGGCATTAATAGCCGGAATGCCGGTAGAGGTTCTGGTAATTATGCCTTTGCTTCTTCGATGAATGCGATAGCGTCACCTACAGTAGCAATTTTCTGTGCCTGTTCGTCGGGGATGGTGATGCCGAATTCTTTTTCGAATTCCATGATGAGTTCAACGGTGTCAAGGCTGTCAGCACCAAGATCCTGAGTGAAGTTAGCTGTTTCTTTTACTTCGTTTTCATCTACGCCAAGCTTGTCTACGATGATTGCTTTTACGCGATTTGCTGTTTCTTGTGACATGATTTTGATTTTTAAATTATTAAATTCAATTTTGCGGTGCAAAGTAAGCGATTTTCCTTTGATTTTAAAAACTTTTGGCTTACAAAGATAGCTTTGATGTGTTTTTTTGTGATTTTACAGGCACTTTCAGTTAAAATCTGACGTGGTGAGCGAACAATACCGGCGTACAGGTGTCTTATTATTTAAGGTGCGGACGTTTGCCGCGCCTATACAGCTGAATACAATCAATCAATAAAAACAATAAATGAAACGTAACACCTTATTTAATATAGCCATTGCTTCGGCTGCCGGAGTGGCTATCATTGCAGCGGGCTGCGCCCGTAGTTCCGAAAGTGCAAAGAGTAGTGCGAAAAGCGATGTCAAGTCCACCTCACTTCAAAGCGAGCTTCTGAGTGTGAGCGCAACATACCCCGGCTATAACGGTCAGGATTCCTGCGCGCTGACTCTGGCAGTGGATATCGATTATCCCACACAGATAGGGACTGCCGACATAGCGCCGCTCCAGAGCGCGATAAAGGACGTGGTGTTTGATGATTTGTCTCCGCGCTCAATAGAGCAGTTGATGGACAGTTTTGTGACTGCAACCGATTCATATGAGCTGAATATCAATCCGGAAGTCACCGGCAAGCCGGCAGGACTTGACCTGATTTACGCTTACGAGCGCACTATGTCGCTCCAGCGCACGGCAATTGATACAAAAATGGTCACCTATCGGCTGACAGATGACCAGTATATCGGTGGTGCCCATAACATGACTTATACGCGCTCGTTCACATACGCTATTGCCGAGAAAGAGGTGCTTGGGCTTGAAAACCTGTTTGTGCCTGACTCTATGGATATAGTGTTTGCGGCAGTAAACGAGTCTCTTGCAGCGCAGTACGGAGTGGCAAAGGGTGAACTCCAGCAAGCGGGCTTCTTCCAGAATGCAGTGGGAGTTCCCAATATCCTCAGCATAGAGAACGGTGCAATCGTGTTCCACTACAATCCGTATGACGTAGCTCCTTATTCAATGGGTGAGATAAACGCGTATGTCTATCCTATCACAATAGAATCGGCTCTCACTCCCATGGCTAAAAAGCTGCTCATGGAGTAAGAGCCGGTCCAGACGGTTACGCTTCTGCGAGCTTGATGTCGCGGATGCCTTTTTCTATGCGTGATATGGTCGCGTCAGGTCCCATGAGTTCTGTGATGTCAAACATGTGCGGTCCCTTGCATTCGCCAACCACAGTGAGGCGGAACGCGTTCATGACATTGCCAAGATGATAGCCCTTGGAGTTAATCCAATCAAGAATAACTTTTTCCGCATCCGCGCTTTTCCACGAAGGGAGGGCGCGGAGTTGCTGTATAAGCTCTTCCATGATGGTGGGCATTTCAGCGTTCCAACGTTTTTTCACTGCTTTCTGGTCATAGCTTTCCGGCTCACGGAAGAAGAATGCAGCGTTATCCCACAGGTCGCTCACAAAATTGATGCGTCCCTTGACAAGTCCTACTGCTGCGGCAATATATTCATCGCTGAAGTCATCGGGATTTACCCCGTGGGCTTTCATTACCGGCTTGAACAGTTCGGCAAGCTCCATGTCGGGTTTCTCCTGGAGATGTTTATGGTTGAACCATTTGCCCTTTTCAAAGTCAAATTTTGCTCCACTCTTTGAGCAGTGGTCAAATGAGAACTTGGATATGAGTTCGTCGATATCCATAATCTCCTTGTCATCGCCGGGATTCCAGCCAAGAAGCGCGAGGAAATTGATGACAGCTTCCGGCAGATAACCGCTTTCGCGGTAGCCGGCTGAGATTGCTCCGCTCTTGGGATCATGCCATTCAAGCGGGAAAACCGGGAATCCAAGCCTGTCGCCGTCGCGCTTGCTTAGCTTGCCTTTTCCGTCAGGTTTAAGCAGCAGCGGCAGATGTACAAACTCCGGTGCGGTGTCGCTCCACCCGAACGCTTCATACAGCAGGACATGGAGCGGCGCTGAAGGCAACCATTCCTCGCCACGGATAACGTGTGTAATGCCCATGAGGTGGTCATCGACAATGTTTGCGAGGTGGTAGGTGGGCAGCATGTCCGCGCTCTTGTACAGCACTTTGTCATCAAGCACTGAGGAATTGACAGTGACCACACCACGAATAAGGTCGTGTACCTGCACCTGATTGTCAGGCTCAACCTTGAATCTTACCACATAGGGGGTGCCGGCGTCCAGCAGTTCTTTTGTTTTTTCTTCACCTAAAGAGAGTGAATTGCGCATCGACATGCGGGTTGACGCGTCATATTGGAAGTTGGGGATGCTTGCCCTTGCCTCTTCGAGCTCCGCGGGGGTGTCGAATGCGATATATGCTTTGCCGGCGTCAAGCAGCTTCTTTACATACTCCGCGTAAATGCCGCGGCGCTCGCTCTGCCTGTAAGGTCCGTTGGGACCTCCTTCGCGCACTCCTTCATCAAATTTGATGCCGAGCCATGCGAGTGCCTCATTAATATAATCTTCCGCTCCGGGCACGAATCTCTGGGAGTCGGTGTCCTCTATGCGGAGAATCATCTCACCGCCGTTCTGACGGGCAAAAAGGTAATTGAACAGGGCGGTGCGTACTCCGCCGATATGGAGCGGTCCGGTAGGGGACGGCGCGAATCGAACTCTAACTTTACGTTGCTGTGTCATTGCGTTGACTTTGATTGATTAATGGTGCAAAAGTACTCACTTTTCAGGTAATAATCAACTGCGGGGTAAAAAAGAACAATGCCCGCCGGGGGAGTACCGGCAGGCATCACGGGTTTATACTAATAATTATTTAACTAAATCTTCAGGGGATAGGAGCTGCGGTAGCAGGGGGCACAAGGCTTGTTGCGGGTGCCTTTGCTTCCCAGCCGAGTGCGCTTGCCCCGAGTACGGCAGCATCAGCTTCCTTGAGCTCTGAAAGGAGAACTTTCACTTTGCCTTTGTAAATGCTGAGCATATTCTTCTCCATGGCGTTTACAAGAGGCTTCATGATAAGGTCGCCGGCTTTTGCAAGTCCGCCGAAGAGCACGAATGCCTCAGGTGAAGAGAACGCTGTGAAGTCTGCGAGTGCTTCGCCGAGGATTTCTCCGGTGTACTCAAAGATGTCTTTTGCGATTTTGTCACCTGCCATAGCTGCGTCATATACATCCTTGGATGTAATGGCATCAATGGGTATATCGCGGAGGGGGGAGGGCTCGGTGCGGATTTCAAGGAATTCGCGCGCTGTGCGGCTCACTCCGGTTGCGGAGCAGTAGGTCTCAAGGCATCCTGCGCGACCGCATCCGCAGAGACGGCCGTTGTTGCGCTTAACGATGACGTGTCCGAGCTCGCCTGCGAAACCGTCATGTCCGTAAACCATCTGGCCGTTGATGACGATACCGCTGCCCACGCCTGTGCCGAGGGTAATCATTATGAAGTCCTTAAGGCCTCTTGCCGCGCCATAAGTCATTTCGCCGATAGCGGCTGCGTTAGCATCGTTTGTTATAGCAACAGGTATTCCGAATTTTTCTGTAAGCATCTGTGCGAAAGGCACCGGGGTAGGCCAGGGCAGGTTTACGCCGTCTTCAATCATGCCGGTGAAATAGTTGGCGTTGGGCGCTCCTACGCCAATGCCGTATATTTTGTCTTCAGCGCCTATAGCCTTGACAAGTCTCATGGTCTCTGTGTAGAGCT
>CAMWQE010000022.1 GCA_947176335.1 uncultured Porphyromonadaceae bacterium
CTATCAACCAGTCTACCCGTCCCAAGAAAAAAGGCAAAGAAGAGAGGCGTGCGGCTGCAAAGGGAAGTGCGCAGGGCGCTAACGTTCCCTCCGGCGACAAGAAAAAGCGCAAACGTATCGGCGGCAAGGAGAAAATTGATATCGAAAACCCCGGGCAGCAGATGCAGCCGCAGGGACGCAATGAAAATAAATCCCGTGAGGAACGTCGCGGCAATCGCGAGGACCGTCGCGGAAACCGTGACAAATCCCGCCACCAGCAGCACGTCGAGGTCAGCGAGGAAGATGTGCAGAAGCAGGTAAAGGAGACCCTTGCCCGTCTTACCAGCAAGGACAAAGGTCAGAAGAAAGGCGTTAAATGGCGCAAAGAGAAGCGTGAGGCTGTCGCAAACCGTGAGCGTGAGGCTCAGGAGCAGGAGGCAGCAGAGAGCAAGGTGCTCAAGCTCACTGAATTTGTGACTGCAAACGACCTTGCTTCGATGATGAACGTTCCAGTCAACAACGTCATCGCCACCTGCATGAACCTCGGTGTGATGGTTAGCATCAACCAGCGCCTTGACGCTGAGACAATCAACATCGTGGCTGAGGAATTTGGCTTCCAGACCGAATATGTCAGCGCGGAAGTCGTTGAGGCAATCACTCAGGATGAGGATGATGAGAGCCAGCTCGTTGAGCGTCCCCCGATTGTCACTGTCATGGGTCACGTTGACCATGGTAAGACCTCGTTGCTCGACTACATCCGAAATGCAAACGTCATAGCCGGTGAGGCTGGCGGCATTACCCAGCATATCGGCGCTTATAATGTGAAACTCGCCGACGGGCGTCACATCACTTTCCTTGACACTCCCGGTCACGAGGCATTCACCGCAATGCGTGCACGTGGTGCTAAAGTCACCGACATCTGTATCATCATCGTTGCTGCGGACGACAATGTAATGCCGCAGACAGTTGAGGCTATCAACCATGCATCCGCAGCAGGCGTGCCTATCGTATTCGCCATAAACAAGATAGACAAACCAGCGGCAAATCCAGACAAAGTCAAGGAAGAGCTTGCCAATATGAACTACCTCGTTGAGGAATGGGGCGGCAAATATCAAAGCCAGGACATCTCCGCCAAGAAAGGCACCGGAGTTGAGGAACTCATGGAGAAGGTGCTCCTTGAAGCTGAGATGCTTGAACTAAAGGCTAACCCCGACCGCAACGCTACCGGCTCAATCATAGAATCATCTCTTGACAAGGGCAGGGGATATATAGCAACCGTCCTCGTGCAGAACGGCACCCTCCGTGTGGGCGATACAATCCTTGCCGGTACACACTATGGTAAAGTAAAGGCGATGTTCAACGAGCGTAACCAGAGAATCAAGGAGGCAGGTCCCGCAGAACCCGCGCTTATCCTTGGTCTCAACGGTGCTCCAACAGCCGGCGATACATTCAATGTAATGGAAACCGAGCAGGAAGCCCGGGAAATTGCCAACAAGCGCGAGCAGCTCCAGCGTGAGCTCGGGCTCCGTACTAAGAAAATCCTCACCCTTGAAGATATCGGCCGCCGCCGTGCTATCGGCAACTTCCAGGAGCTCAATATCATTGTCAAAGGCGACGTTGACGGTTCTATCGAAGCGCTTTCCGACGCGCTCATCAAGCTGTCCACCCCGGAAATCCAGGTCAATGTCCTCCACAAGGCGGTCGGAGCAATTTCCGAGAGCGATGTTACCCTCGCGGCAGCTTCCGATGCAATCATCATCGGCTTCCAGGTGCGTCCTTCTCAGGCTGCGCGCCGCACAGCCGAGCGTGACGGAGTTGAAATACGCCTCTACTCAGTCATTTATCAGGCTATCGAGGAGGTCAAGGACGCTATGGAAGGCATGCTTGCTCCCGAAATCAAGGAGGAAGTTACCGGTACAGCGGAAGTCCTTCAGGCATACCACATCTCCAAAGTTGGCACAGTTGCCGGATGTATCGTCCGCGAAGGACGCATCAAGCGCTCATGCAAGGTTCGCCTTATCCGTGACGGCATCGTGCGCTACACCGGTGACCTCGGTTCGCTCAAGCGCTTCAAGGATGATGTCAAGGAAGTCGTTTCCGGCTATGATTGCGGACTCTCCATTGCCGGCTACAATGACATTCAGGAAGGCGACTTCATTGAGGCGTTTGAAGAAGTTGAAGTTAAGAAAACCCTTTGACGGGTTGCGCAATGCCCACGGCATATATAAACATTGGCTCTAATATCGGTGACCGCCACGGCAACATAGCCGCGGCGGTCGCTGCTATAAAAGCGCGCATAACCCCGCATCTCCGCATCTCCGACCCGGTTGAATCCGCCCCGTGGGGCTATGATTCCCCCAATTCGTATATAAATATAGGAATAGCTTTTGAAACTGACCTCTCTCCGGAAGCACTCCTGATTCTCCTCCTCGGCATAGAAAAATCAATATCTTCCGCATCCCATCGCACCACTTCCGGAGGATATGCCGACCGAATTATAGACATAGACCTTATCGCTGTTGACGAGATGGTCTGCACCACCCCCGCTCTCACCCTTCCCCATCCTCGGATGCACCTTCGCCCATTCGTGCTCATCCCCATGCACCAGCTCAATCCCCGCTGGCATCATCCCCGCACCCGCCTGACCCCCTCGCAGCTTCTCCGTCGCCTTGACACGTCCGCATAGCGGGCCCCCCATACCTCATCATAGACTGCCCGGGAGGGACTATATTCTCCTCGTTACCCTTCCGATTTTATCTGCGCTTTTTTATGTTTTACAGCATGTTTAACACTCTTTAATATAATGGGGGGGGGTAAGATGCCCCTTTAAATTAATTTTGCACAATAAATGCGGAGGGAATCATCCCCTTTTGCATTACAGTGTATATTGTACTAACCTTAATTTACTAATTATCAACATGTATCACCTACGCAATCTGAGCAAACAGCTTGTGGCTCTGCCCTTGATGTTGCTCACGCTATGTGTGCTGACCGGATGGAGTTTCACTGCATCCGCAGCGCAGGCACCTGATGGCCCGGCTACGGGCGTTGTGCTTGACCAGGACGGAGAGCCCATGCCGGGAGCATCCGTTATGGTTGTTGGTACCACCCTCGGTGGTTCAACCAATGTCGATGGTAAGTTCTCCATCGCAAACGTGAAAAACGGGGCTACACTCCGTATTTCATTCGTGGGCTGCAAACCCGTTTCCGTTAAATGGGAAGGCACTCCGCTCACTATCACCCTTGAAGACGACATCGAAACCCTTGACGAGGTTGTGGTTGTCGGCTTCGGTTCACAGAAAAAAGTTAACTTGACTGGCGCTGTGTCAACAATTAGCGCGAAAGAGCTTAACAACCGTCCTGTCACATCAGTGGTTGACGCTCTCCAGGGTCTTGCTCCCGGTCTCGACATCAACGGAGCAGGTCTCGGTGGTCAGCTTAACGGCACTCGCTCGATGAACATCCGTGGTACAGGTACTATCGGTACCGGTTCATCAGTGAATCCCCTCGTGCTCGTTGACGGCATGGAAGGTGACCTTAACACCCTCAACCCCAACGATGTTGAAAACATCTCTATCCTTAAGGACGCGGCAGCTTCTTCAATCTACGGTAGCCGTGCTGCCGGTGGTGTTATCCTCGTTACCACCAAAAAAGGTAAAGAAGGTAAGGTTACTGTTAACTACAGCGACTCTTTCCGTTGGCGTCACGTTACCCGCATGCCTGAGATGATGGACTCTTACACATGGGCTGTTTATTTCAACTATGCTGCTATCAATGCAGGTCAGGCTGTTCACCACTCAGACGAATGGCTCGCTAAACTTAAAGCGGCTAACGAACCCGGCTACACCGGTCCCAAAATGTTCGCCAACAAGGCGGGCAACTGGGAGGTTTGGGATGATGATCCTATCCTTCCTATCGGCAACACCGACTGGCTTAAGGAGCACTTCGGTCAGACATCTTTCGGTCAGGAGCACAACGTTTCTATTACCGGCGGTACTGACAAGTTCAACTACTACTTCTCCGGCAACCTCCAGACTCAGGAAGGTATCATGCGCCACGGTGATGACAATACCCATCGTTACTCTATCAATGCCAAAATCAATGTGGCTCTCACAAACTGGCTGAAGTTCGGTTACTCCGGTCGTTGGACCCGCAACGAATATGATGCTCCTGCTATCGCTGGTGATGGTACAACCAACGTTGTTTATCATAACTTCACTCGTTATTGGCCAATTGTGCCGACTCATGATCCCAACGGTTATCCCGTGCGTGAATCTTACATTGATGCTCTTGAAAATGGCGGTCGCTATCAGACCTACAATGACAAGATGGACCACCAGTTCACATTCCTCATAAACCCGGTAAAAGGTCTCAATATCAATGCTGAGTTCAACTACAGCGCGAGAAACAATAATAACAAGCAATTCTTCCTCCAGACTTACGCGTGGAACGTTGCTGGCGATCCGGTTGCATGGAACCCTGATGATTGGCCTGCTGGTAAAGTAGGTAGCGATGTTTACAATTTCCACAGGGATGAAAACTACTTCAACCCCAATATCTATGGTGACTATTCAATAACTGTAAACGAGAAAAACAACTTCAAGGTTATGGTTGGTTACCAGAGCGAATGGCTACACCGCAAACAATTTAGCGCAGAGCGCGAAGGTATCATTAACAACCTTCCCTATCTTAACACTACGACAATCAATCCAAGTGTAGGTGGTGGTGCTGACACATGGTCTACAGCCGGTTGGTTCGGTCGTCTCAACTATGACTTCGATGGCAGATACCTCATCGAAGGTAATATCCGTTACGATGCTTCTTCACGTTTCCGCAAAGGTCACCGTTGGACATGGAGCCCCTCGTTCTCACTCGGTTGGAATATCGCACGTGAGGCATTCATGGAGGGCACCCACACTTGGCTCAACACTTTGAAAGCTCGTTATTCTTGGGGTAAGCTCGGTAACCAGAACACCAACAACTGGTATCCTACTTACGCTACACTCGGTTACAACTCTAACCAGTACACAGGTTGGGTTACCAACGTTGTTCAAGGTACATCCTCTATGCCCGGTTTGATTGCGACATCACTCACTTGGGAAAAGAACCGCACATGGGACATAGGTCTCGACTGGGGTATGTTCAATAACCGCTTCACAGGTACTATCGACTACTATAACCGTCGTACACAGGACATGGTAGGTCCCGGTCCGGTTCTTCCCGACGTTCTTGGTGCAAACTCGCCCAACATCAACAACCTTGCTATGACATCAAAAGGTTGGGAACTCACAGTAAGCTGGCGTGACCGCATACAGGAATTCAGCTATGGTGTTACATTCAACCTCTATGATCACAAGACTGTCATCGATGATTATCCCAACCCCACAAAGAACCTCGGTAGCTATTACAATGGACAGAACTTAGGCGAAATATGGGGCTACAAAGTTATCGGCATGGCTAAAAGCCAGGCTGAGATGGACGCTCACCTCGATGCTCTTGATGCTGCTTACACCAAGTTCCATGGCGAGGCTCCTGAACGTCCGCATCAGGGTCAGAGCCGTCTCGGTTCAGGTTGGACAGCTGGTGACCTCATGTTTGCCGACCTTAATGGCGACGGTATCATCTCCGGCGGCGAAGGCAGGGCTGATGACTCAGGTGACCGCACTGTTATAGGTAACACTACTCCTCGTTACAACTTCGGTCTTAACCTTGATGCGCAGTGGAAAGGTTTCGACCTCAAGATTTTCCTCTCAGGTGTCGGTAAGCGCAACTATTGGGCAAGCGGTCCTATGATGTTCGGTGCTATCGGTTCCGGTTATTGGCAGGCTGTCGGCTACAAACCTCACCTCGACTATTTCCGTCCTGAGGACACTACCGATCCCCTCGGTCCTAACTTGAATGCATACTATCCCCGTCTTATGTTCGGTGGACCGAGCAACACTGGTACAGTTAACAATCGTTACCTCCAGAATGCCGCATACTGCAGCCTTAAGAACGTGACTGTCGGCTATACTGTTCCTCAGAACATCACCCGTAAGGCTTATATCGAAAACCTCAGAATCTTCTTCTCAGGTGAAAACCTCGCTAAGATTACCAACTTCACCAAGACCGGTGACCCCGAACTCATTGACGCATACAACAATCAGGGTTGGGGCTACGGTAAGGTTTATCCTCTTTCACGTGTATTCTCCGTGGGTCTTAACGTAACCTTCTAAAAATTAGAGACAATGAAAAAAATAATAACCGCCCTTGCTTTGGGCGCATCATTAGTGGCTCTGACATCCTGCGAGGATTTCCTCGACCGTCAGCCTGAGTCAAGCCTGACAGGTGAAGGTTTCTTCAACGAGGCTTCAGAACTTGCCACATATTCAATCAGATATTACACAATGTTTCCGGTAAGCACCGGCTATGACTACGGAACATTTGCATCAGATAACGGTACTGACAACCAGGCGGGCATGAGCGCCTCTGTGCGCTACATCCCCGGTGAATGGCGTGTAGGTTCAGGTGCATGGAGCTTCTCCACTATCCGTCAGATCAACTATTTCTTCGCAATGGCGCAGGAAAAGTACGATCAGGGTAAGATTGGCGGTGCGCAGTCTGAAATCGACCAGTATATGGGTGAAATGCACTTCTTCCGTGCTTACGCTTTCTTCAGCGGACTTTCATCCTATGGTGACTATCCCATCTACACCGTGCTCCCCAATGAAAACAAAGAGGAGCTACTCGAACTCACCAAGCGCAAACCCCGCAATCAGGTGGCTCGCTTTATCCTTGATGAGCTTACACAGGCTATCAACCTCCTGCCCGAGACAAGCAAATATGGCAAACAGGGTCTCAACAAGGCTGCTGCACGCCTGTTCCGCAGCCGCGTTGCTCTCTTCGAAGGCACATGGCTGAAACACCACAAGGGCACAGCGCTTGTTCCCGGTGGACCCGGTTGGCCCGGAAATGCTGCTGACCTCGGCTCTGACTTCAATATCGACACCGAAATCAGCTACTTCCTCACAGAAGCTATGAATTCCGCTAAGCCCGTTGGTGACGTTATTGTAAACAACCTTGTGGACAATACCGATACTCCCGAAGGCATGAACGACAAATTAGAGTCGCTTAACCCTTACTACACCATGTTCTGTGACCAGAACATGGATCCGTATAGCGAGGTGCTTCTTTGGAAGAAATTCGATCTTGATTTGAAAGTTACAACCAACGTGCAGATGCAGATGATGCGTAATGGTGGTGGTACCGGTTGGACACGCGGCTTGGTTAACTCATTCCTCATGCGCAACGGTCTCCCTATCTACGCTGCTGCTTCCGGCTATGATCCTGCATGGGAAAACCAGGGAATCACAGCTACTCTCAAGGATCGCGACTCACGTCTTCAGATTTTCACCAAGCAGGATGAATCTGTTGATTATTATCTCAATGGTGAGCCTGTAATGTGGCGTGAAGGCTGGCTTATCAGTGGTGACAATGCTACCCGTGCTATCACTGGTTTCTGTATAAAGAAAGGCAAGCACTATAATGGTGCCTGGGCTAATACTCATAATGTAGGTCTTTCAGGCTCGATTGTCTTCCGCGCTACCGAAGCTATGCTCAATTACATGGAGGCTTGCTATGAACTCAATGGCAGGGTGGATGACACCGCTTCCGCTTACTGGAGAGCCCTTAGGGTTCGTGCTAAAGTTGATCCCGACTTCCAGAAGACAATCAACAACACCAACATGGCTGAAGAGGCTAAATGGGACTGGGGTGCATACTCCCACGGAGCACCTGTGGATGCTACCCTCTACAATATCCGCCGCGAGCGCCGCAACGAGTTGTGCGCTGAAGCGCTCCGTATGGACGATCTCCGTCGTTGGTCTGCTATGGATCAGCTCGCTGCACAACCTTACCAGATTGAAGGCATCAAGTATTGGGGCACTGTGTACGCTGATGAAAACTCGCCTCTCTGCCTGAAGACAGAAGCTGGAGCATTCCTTGCTCCGGTAGTGGATGTTGAAAATGGTACCGGCACAATGTCATCTCAGGCACTCTCAGGTGACTATGTACGTCCCTACCAGATTACAAAGATCCAGAACCTTGCCTTCAACGGTCTTTCATTTACAATGGCTCACTATCTAAGCCCGATTCCTCAGAAGAGCTTCTCTGATGCTTCTCCTGACGAAACCCTTGAAAACTCCGTGATTTACCAGAATCCCGGATGGCCCAAGGTTGCTGGCGAAGGTGCCTTTGAAATCAAATGAAATTAGCTATTAGCTCATATATTAGGTTAATAGAATTTATATAGAACACAGGGTTTTGTCTGTGAAGATTGGACTCTGTTTGTGAGTTAATAACATGGTAGTCCCGGAGATGCCCCGCGCATCCCCGGGATTTTCCATTTAATGATATTACCCTGCGCTTGAGAGGGTGTATGATGGGTATGGTTATGTCCGCGTAGCGGGCAATTCACATATAGCCCGGGGTGAGGGAATCCCATAGGGATGACCGCTACCCCGGGTCTCATATATCTATCCCTTCCGGCCCTGCTATGGGTCGCACTACACTCACCATCCTGTGCGCTCTCCGGCGCGTCTCTGTTCCTCATTGCTTTGAGCGCGGGACGCGCGACTCCGTGTATAACCCCTGGCAAGCGAAGCGCAGCCTGTGGGTGAGGACACAGACATGCTCCTCCCAATGGCGCTTCGGAGATGCACCACCGTGCCACTATTCCCCCGTACATGGTCCGCGTAGCGGGCTATTCACTCCCGCCCCTCTCTGCCACACCATGGTTTATAGGCGTATCGGATACATGCCTGCCGCACCGGAGGTGCCGTCATCTTGTTAACCCCGCGCTTGAGCGCGGGGTATATTACCTCACATACTCACGAGATAGGAGTAGGCACGTCTCCGACGTACCGTTATAGACACATCCCGTGTGCTCTCCGGCGCGTCTCTATTCCCTCACTGTATCATTGCTTTGAGCGCGGGACGCGCGACTCCGTGTATAACCCCTGGCAAGCGAAGCGCAGCCTGTGGGTAAGAAACACACCCTAAGTACGAGCCTCGGAGAGGCGATGTTGTGCCTGTATATTTGCATTATTACAAGATTTGTATTACTTTTGCACCAAACTATTAAAAACACACCGCCTATGAACACCAATATCCTTAATGGCGTATTCGCGCCGCAGCCCACGCGCTTTGACACCGCGCTCCTATCAAACACACGCATCATCATCCTTGCCGACGGATGCACCATCACACTCTATTCTGCCACTAACCCCGACTCCGCTATCCTCACGGCAACCCTTCCGGCTCCACCCCTGTGCGCCCTTGATTGCGGCGACACCATAATTATAATGACCGCTGACGGACCGCGTTACATCTTCCGTTCAGCAGGGGAGTGGACGTTGCTTCCGCCGGAAACCGCACCCATAAACGTCAACTTCCACGCCGACACTGCCGGCATAATCCAGTCATCCACTATCTCCTTCACCTCTAAGAGCGGCGTTTCCCTTGCCGAAGGGCTGCAAACTACCTCCGCCTTGCAGCGCAAAATCACTGCGGCGCTTGCTCAGGCATACACCTCACTCCTGTCTTCAGCGCGCGAGGGAGGCTATTATATCCAGCCTGTGGTTGCACGCTGTCTGTTCCTTGACTCCGCCGGAGCGACTGTTGCTGTCTCCGCCCCGCAGCTTGTAGGGGTGGAAAACCTGTGGCAATGCGTAGCGCCCGTCACCGCGTCAGTGGCGAAACGCACCGATACCGACTTCACCATTGCCCCATTCACCCTCTCCGCAACTCCGTGGAGACTGCGCCTTAGCCTCCCCGGTTTTGAATCACATCCCCATGCGCCCCGCGTTGCGCAAATCAAAGTCCTTGTCAGCAAGCCGGTGGACATCCTTGACAAAAAAGAGCAGTCACCGGTACGTTTCGCCCAGACCCACGGCAACACTCCGGTCTGCACCGCGGCTGTCCCCGGAGCTACCGCATCACTCTCCTCCTGCGCCACTCGTTTCCGCGAAGCAGCCGCAAAAATTGCAGCCTCCACCACTGCATTCGCCCTTGCCGCCACCCTTGCGCCACACTCGGCTGATACTTTGATACCTATCCCCGACGCTCCTGCCCCTTGTCCCTATGACATCCCTGAAAGTTTTGCCGCATCTGCTGTTATTCGTTCCGGCAGTTGCGTTCTGTGGGCTGACGGTCCTACAGTCATCGCCGCAAATACCGCCGACCCTCTTGTGCCTCTCGCCACCGCACGCATTTCGGCTGCGCCTGTCACCGCGCTCACTCCCGCAAGCCGCTCCCAAAGCACCTGGGATTTCTCACGCGCACACCTTTACGCATTCTCGGCGGAAGGGGTTTATGCTGTCTCCTTTTCACCGCGGCAATCCCTCATCACAGCTTCGCTTATTGACAACCGTCCTGCTCTTGGACCGGCGGTTTTCACTCCTGCGGGAGTATTTGCGGCGGTTTCCGGAGGGCTTATTACTATTACCGGTTCCCATGCGCGCTCCTTTATCCCTTTGCCCGAGGATATTGTGCAATTGTATTGCGTTCATAAGAGATACGCCTCATCCAAGCCGTCACCCCTTGTCCTTGCCGTTGCAGGGTCGGGCAACCGCTACTGGGTCACTCCTGAAGGAGATGCCGCGCTTATTGGTGCGCCCACAACATTCCGCTATGAGCAGGAACTCGCCATGCCGAAGGGCAGGGGAGTGCGTTGCGCGGTCATTCCGCTCATTGCCGAAACTCTAAACGCAAAAGTTGAGATAACGGCAGATTCAGGGTGCGGAAATGCTGCATCTTTCTGCTGCGGTGCAGCAACAATCTCCGGCATAATTGAAAAACCGCTCCTGCTGCGGCTCCATGATGCGCCGCATCGCTCCCGTATAAGCCTCGTCATATCCGGTTCGGCATCCTCCGACCTCTCCATCTCCCCCGCAACCATCATTAACCTCTAAACACTCATTTTGCTATGGATATCACACAGATAATTGAAGAAAACAACCGTCGTAAGTCTCTTCTCCCCACTCCTGCCGACCCCGAAACCGGGCGCGGATGCGTTGGACCGCGCACCGCTGTGTCAATCGGCGGTAAAACACTCTGGCTGCCGGACTCTATTCCCGCCGGCAACTACACCCGGCTTGATTCAGAGCCCTCCCTGCGCTTCATGCACGATTTCGAGTACTGGGCATGGCGATGTGTGCGCATCCGCCACAAGCTCACCGGAGCACTCGTGCCGTTTGTACTCAATGCCCCGCAGCGCAAGGTCCTTGAAGTTCTTGAGGCGGATCGCCTTGCAGATAAGCCTTTACGAATCATTCTGCTGAAAGCGCGCCAGTGGGGAGGATCAACTCTCATTCAGGTGTATATGGCATGGATTCAGTGCGTGCTTCGTACCCGCTGGAACTCCCTCATCTGCGCCCATGTCAAGAATACCGCTACCGCAATACGCGCTATGTATTCCACCCTCCTCGCCAATTATCCCCGCGAACTGTGGGAACCGGACACAAAACCCGCTTTCAAGGCATATGAAGGTTCGAGGGACACACGCATCATCGATGGGCGCGACTGCACAGTCACTATCGGCTCGTCATGGAGTCAGGAATCATCCCGCGGGCTTGACTGCGCGATGGCTCATCTCAGCGAAGTGGCGTTTTGGGCGGACTGCCGCGAATTTTCACCGGAATCCTTCATCCGGGCGGTCTGTTCCGGCATCCCTTTGTTGCCCCACACCCTCGTTGCCCTCGAAAGCACCGCAAACGGCGTAGGCAAATACTTTTACCGAGAATGGATTCGTGCAAAGCAGGGCAAGTCAGACAAAAAGGCGGTTTTCGTGCCGTGGTATGAGATTGAAATCTACCGTACTGAGGTAGCAGACCCGCAGGAGCTGTGGGATTCCCTTGACTCATACGAAAAAGGACTGTGGTTGCAGGGGCTCACCCTCGAAATGATTGCATGGTACCACAACAAACGGCGCGAAATGGCGTCGGACGATGCTATGAAAGCCGAATTTCCCACAACCGACACCGAAGCGTTTGTCCATACAGGCTGCTCGGTGTTCGCTCCCGAATTTGTCGGGCGGCTACGCTCGGATTGCTCGGCTCCGGTTGCGGTCGGGGAGATTGTCGGCAATTCCCTTGTCGGCTCTGATGCGCTCAAAGGGCTCCGCTTTGTGCCAGACTCTCTTGGCGGTCTTGAAATCTGGGAAAATCCTCTTCCCGGCAGGGAGTATGTCGCTGCTGTGGACGTTGGAGGACGCACAGACGATGCCGACTGGAGCGTTGTTGCCGTGCTTGACCGCACTCCCGGGCGCACTCCGGCGGTGGTGGCGCAGTGGAGGGGACACATCGACCATGACCTCCTTGCATGGAAAGCGGCGGCGATTGCGAAGCACTATTACGAAGCTCTCCTTGTCATAGAGAGCAATACCCTTGAATCGGCAACCGAAGGAGCAAGCGCGTATATACTTGACAACCTTGCCGAAATCTATCCGCGCCTGTACTTCCGCTCGCGTCCCGGCACTGCGGACACCCCGAAAGTAGGATTCCACACCAACCGTACCACAAAATCCCTCATTATCTCCGGGCTGATAGGAGCCGTGCGCGAACACTCCTATATAGAACGCTCCTCTCTCGCCTGTGATGAAATGGCGGCATACCGTCAGCTGCCCAACGGCTCCTATGCCGCGAGAGAAGGATGCCACGATGACATACTCATGGCGCGGGCGATAGCCCTCCATGTCGACCCCTGCGGTACATCCCGCCCTGCATCCTCCTCCCGCACCCTCCTCACCATCCATTTCTGGTAAAACACCATTTCTCCCGTACATGTCCGCGTAGCGGGCAAACTGTAATTAGCCCGGGGTGAGGGAATCCCATTGGGATGACCGCTACCCCGGGTCTCATGTATCTATCCCCTCCCGACCCCTGTTATATGTCGTACTACACTCACCATCCCGTGCGCTCTCCCGGCGTGTCTATGTTCCCTTACTGTATCATTGCTTTGAGCGCGGGACGCGTGACTCCGTGTATAGCCCCTGGCAAGCGAAGCGCAGCCTGTGGGTAGGGACAGCCGTATACCCTCCTCCCAATGGAGCCTCGAAGAGGCGATGTCGTGCCACCATCCACCCGTGCATGTCCGCGTAGCGGGCAATTCACATATAGCCCCGGGTGAGGGAATCCCATTGGGATGACCGCTACCCCGGGTCTCATGTATCTATCCCCTCCCGACCCCTGTTATATGTCGCTCATTCTCATACCTTCCACGCGCCGTAGAGCGCTCTACATTGGTCGGTATATAATATCCGGGGGAGTTCTCCGTTATATAGCTATGAAACATATAATTTATACGTTCATAGCGTTCATACTCGCCTCCTGCATCAGCGACGACATATCCACCTCACCATCCCATCTGCCTCTGTTTTCCGACGATACTCTCCGTCTCGGCGAAATATGGGCGGGCGAACTCTCGCCTACGGCTGCGCTCACTGTCTACAACCCCAATTCCGCAGGAATCATCATATCCTCAGTCACAGTTACAGGACGCCATGCGGAGTGCGTGAAGCTAAACGTCGACGGCTCATCGATACTTTCTTCTCCGGTTGAAATCCGTCAGGGAGACTCTATCTACATACTTGCTGCCGCGCATCCTCTTGACGGAGGGAAATTGGACGCCACCGTAAACATTACCGTCAATTCCATCACCCTTTCCCTTCCGGTTGCCGCGTCAGTTGCCGCGCCGCTGACGCTGCGGGACTATACTGTCGCCGATTCGCAGACCCTTTCCGGCTCTGTGCGCGTTTTCGGCGCGCTCACGGTAGCCCCGGAGGCAACCCTGACCATAGAGCCGGGCACTGATATATATATGCATGACGGAGCGGAAATCATTGTTAACGGATCACTCCTCGCCGCCGGTACCCCGGAGAGGCAGATTGCCGTTCAGGGCGACCGCTCCGGATTCCTTGCCGCCGACATTCCGTACTCGATTCTGCCTGGGCAGTGGAAAGGCATCACTTTCTCATCCCCGAAGCAGTCGGAACTTGAATGCGTATCAGTACTCAATACACAGCAAGGCATTGCACTCGGCGAAAATGCGTCACTCCTCCTCACCAACTGCCGCGTGGCAAACTCGCGCGGAAATCTCGTCACTCTCGGTGAAGGAGCGCGACTTGAGGCTGCCGGTTGCCAGTTTACCGAAGCTGCGGGAGCGATTTTCGCTGTCAATTCCGCTACTGCGGAGCTCTACCGGTGCACGATTGCAAACAATTATCTCTTTGCTGCACCGTCCGCAGCGGCGATAACCCTTGACGGAGCCGCTTCAATTTCAGCTACAGGCTCGATAATCTACCGTCCCGGAGCGGAAATCTCCCCATCAGACATATCCTCCTTCGATGCTGTTTTCACCGGGTGCCTTTTCGGCTCGTCAGGCAATGATGACGCGCAATTAATTTCATGCCTGTGGGGGACAAATCCGATGTTTCTTCTTGACCTCGAAACATACAATTTTGACTACCGGCTCGCCCACGATTCACCTGCTCGGCAGTCAGAACTCACACCATCAAAGCTCGAAACCGACAGGTATGGAGTTGCCGCTCCGGCAAATCCCCCTCTGGGAGCATATAATTGATTTCGCAACTATTTTTGCGGCGCATCATTAAAATGCCTATCTTTGCAAGACATGCATAACCATTTAAATTAATACCGTTTTTTCCCACATGAAAAAAATGAAACTTTTCGCTGTCGCCGCTCTCTGCCTCGCGGCAGCCGGTTGCTCCAAGAGAGGTGAGGTGACCGCAGACTACAATGTGGTGCCGCTGCCGCAGCATATCGAGCTTGCTGCCGGCGAGGGCTACAAACTCACTTCGGCAACCTCAATCGTCTATACCGAAGGCGATTCAGCCCTGCTCAACGATGCAAACCTCCTTGCCGGCTATCTTGACCAGATGACCGGGCTTAAGCTCGCGGTTGCTCCCGGTGTTGCCGGTGACGGCGTTATCGCGCTTGAGGCATCGCTTGAAAACGAGAATCCCGAGGCATACGACCTCACGGTGACAGAGCACGGCATCACTATCAACGGCGCTACACCCGCAGGCACATTCTACGGCATCCAGACTCTGCGCAAGTCTATCCCCGAAGCAGGAAACAACGACGTGCTTTTCCCCGCTGTGGTTATCACCGACCAGCCCCGCTTCGCTTACCGTGGCGCCCATTTCGATGTTTCCCGCCATTTCTTCCCCGCTGATTCAGTGAAGAGCTTCATCGACATGCTCGCTCTCCATAATTTCAATACCCTCCACTGGCACCTCACCGATGACCAGGGCTGGAGAATCGAAATCAAGAGCCGTCCCGGACTTACTGAAAAGGGCTCAAAGCGCGGCGGCACTGTTATCGGCCACAACTCCGGCGTTTACGACAGCATTCCTTACGGAGGTTTCTATACCCAGGAGGAGGCACGCGAAATCGTGAAGTACGCTGCTGACCGCCACATCACCATCGTTCCTGAAATCGATCTTCCCGGCCACATGCTCGGAGCGCTCACCGCATATCCCGAACTCGGCTGCACCGGCGGCCCGTACGATGTGTGGCAGCAGTGGGGCGTGAGTGAAGATGTGCTTTGCGCCGGCAATGACTCCACCTACAAGTTCATCGATGACGTTCTCGCTGAAATCGTCGAGATTTTCCCGAGCGAATATATCCATGTGGGCGGTGACGAATGTCCCAAGACCCGATGGAAAGAGTGCGCCAAGTGCCAGGCTAAAATCAAGGAACTTGGTCTGAAAGGCGACGAGCACGGTACTCCGGAAGAGAAGCTCCAGAGCCACGTCATCCATCATGCGAGCGATTTCCTTTCAAGCAAGGGCAGGAAGATGATTGGCTGGGATGAAACACTCGAAGGCGGACTCGCTCCCGGTGCCGTGGTAATGTCATGGCGCGGCGAAAAGGGCGGTATCGAAGCTGCACAGAAGGGCCACGACGTTATCATGACTCCCAACAATTACCTCTATTTCGACTATTACCAGAGCCTTGACCGCGAAAGCGAGCCTGATGCAATCGGCGGATACATTCCTGTTCAGCGCGTGTACGAGTACGAGCCTCTTCCCGAAGCTCTCACTCCCGAGGAGGGCAAGCATATTATCGGCGTGCAGGCAAATGTATGGACAGAATATATGCCTACATTCTCTCAGGTACAGTATATGACTCTTCCCCGCTTCGCAGCTCTCGCAGAGGTGCAGTGGAGCAACGCGCCGAAGGACTACAAGGCTTTCAGCAACCGCGTGAGCAGGCTCTTCAAGCAATATGACGCAAACAACTACAATTATGCGCGCCACATGTTTGATGTTGCCGGCACAATAACTCCCGATGTAGAGAACGGCGCGATTGTGCTCACTCTCCAGACTATCGACGATTCCCCAATACATTACACTCTTGACGGCACAGAACCCACAGAGGAATCACCTGTCTACACTGAGCCTGTGGTGCTCAAGGAGTCCGCTGAAATCAAAGCGGTGGCAATGCGTCCCGAAGGAAACAGCAAGACCTACACCAACAGCGTGAGCTTCAACAAGGCTACAGCACATCCCGTGACCCTCGTTACCGCTCCTCATCCCAGCTATGCCGCTAAAGGCGGTGTGACACTCGTCGACGGCAAGTTCGGCACAACCAGTTTCAACAACGGCGACTGGGTCGGCTATGCCGGCAAGGATCTTGTTGCTGAAATCAACCTTGAAAGCGTAGAGGAGATAAGCAGCGTTGCCCTCCGTACAAATGTCGACACCCAGTCATGGATTTTCGACGCCCGCGAAATGCAGGTCGCTGTCAGCGAGGATGGCAAGAACTTCACTACTGTGGCTTCCGAGCAGTTCCCGGAACTGTCCAGCGAAACAGCTCAGATTGTGAACCACGAACTCAAATTCAATCCTGTGAAGGCGCAGTATGTGCGCGTTACCGTGCAGCCTGAGAACAAGATTCCCGCATGGCACGGCGGCGCAGGACATCACGGATTTGTGTTTGTCGATGAAATTGAAATAAACTGATTAAAGAGACCAAGACCTCTGCAAGTCGGGCGGCGTGCATCCCTGTCAAAGGGGTGTGCGCCGCTTTTTTTTATTTCGATGCAATCTCGGTGAGCTGTGTCTCGATGCTTACGGCAATACTGCCGCTCTTCTTTATGAACCTGTAGAGCTCGGCAACCGGGCGGAGTGATTCCGGCAGGTTTTTCAAATCACCTTTCCAGTCCTTGACCTGCGCTGCGGTTTCCGGGCGGGGAGTGGAGAAGTAGTCCGGGTCGGAGAACATTTGGTAGCCGGCAACGAATGAAAAGCTGTCCTCAAGCAGCTGCGGCCACTGCAACAGGTCAACGCGGGTCTGGAGAGAGTCAAGCGCCTCGCTTGTGCGCTTAGCCGCCTGGAGGAGCCGTTGCGCCGCGGGCAAAGTGGTAGCGTCCTCAGGGAGCCCGCTCGGCTTGAAGAGGTCCTGCATGTCCGCAAAGGTGAAATTTTCGTTGAATCTCGCATCGCTTCCGGTGCGCTTGTCCACCGGTGTGGTCACCGCGTAGCAGTAGGCGAGGAAAGTGTTGAGGGTGTGCATAATCGCGGGTGTGTTTTTCAGCAGCATATCTTTTTCGTGCGCCTCGCGTAGCCGTTTCTGCTTCTCTATCTCCGAGGCGACATCTATCTCAGACTTCATCGAGCCGACAGCGTTAAGAAACAGCCCGAGGAAAATCAAGCCGCACATCACTTCGATTGCCGTGACGGTCTGCGCCATTCCATGCGCCGGAGTGTAGTCGCCGAAGCCGAGGGTGGTAATCGTGACGATGCTGTAGTAGAGCCACGAGCCGAAATCGGTGGTGCCTCCGTCCGGAATCCTGAATTGCCCGTCCGGTAGCGCCTGGTAAATGAGCGCGAAAACCGGGGTTATCGCCACATAAAGCCCTATCCACACAATCGGGCGGATATTGGAAACCACATGGAAAAAGTGCTTGAGTCTGTCTGATGCTGTCATATCGGCTGTAATTTAAGTTTATGATATAACGCGCCGCCGTTGCATTAGGTTGCATAAATCGGGTAGGTCGGAAAACGAAGTAAGTTTTCTGACCTACTTTCGTTTTCCTT